>NZ_JBTRWP010000014.1:0-66070 GCF_054609335.1 Acidiferrobacter sp.
ATCATGTTGGACGACATCACAAGGTGGAATAGTGGGCACGGAAAGCGTGGGCAAGAATCGCGGGGTGGCTTCTCAGAAGTGGAGGCTGGGTGTTCTCCTCGTGGTACTTGTGCTCGTGTTTTGTGGGTGGGCGTGGAGGTCGTGGGGTGTACCGGTACATAAGCCATCGGCTCAAGTCGCGGGCCCGGCTGAAACCCTCTATGTGGGCATCCTGAATCAGGCGAAACAATTGGCGCCGAAGCCGCCCGCGCATCCGACGCCGTTCGCACAGGCCATGGTCGCGCGTGATGCGATCCGGTCCGGGGAGTTTGATAAGGCGGACGAAATGATCAAGTCCGTATTGCAAAAAAGCCGTATGGGCCCATGGACGTTCCAGCCATTTACGGCATTCATGGCCGCCCTAACTGCGCCTGGGGATGCCAAGTTTGCAAGGGGCATTAACGCATGGGTTCTGGCCAGACCCAGTTCGGCGATAGCCCATCTCGTGCGCGCCAATTATTACTTCAATATCGGATGGTGGATACGTGGCAATGGATTTGCCAATGATGTGCGCGCAAATAATCAGGAGACCTTTGGATTTGCCATGGATCTTGCGGCCCAAGATGCCCGCGAGGCCCTGAAGATAAATCGCCGGGACCCATACGCCTGGAGCATGTATCTCCGGATTCTAAAAAGCACCGGCGCGAATACAGCACAGAGAGCTGTGTTTCACGAGGCCATACGCGCCTTCGCGGGTTATTATGCATTGTATCGAATCCGGCTTTCCGCCTTGCAACCCAAGTGGGGGGGAACGACCCGGGATATGTACCGGTTCGTGGCGAAGTATGCGGGCGAGACACCCGCGGAATCGCCGCTCAGAATGCTGTATGTGAATCTGTACGCGCAACTTCTTGGCGCCTCATCAGATGTCTGTGGCGCCGTGGTGCGCGCGCCGCAAATGGATCATTGCGTCCAAATGGTCATGCGCAGGGTGACTGAACCTGGCTTGCGCGAGGATGCGTACGCCGCTATAAAACGCCGCGAAGGAGTGAGGGGACTAGCACTTAGTGACGAACTGGGGCGGATATTGCCGGGTATGATCATGACGAGTGGTGGAGGGCATACGGCCGCCAGCTTTCTGCAGGTGGCGGCCAGAACGTTCGGGAGTGATACCCAACTCGTGGCGCGCGATACGGCCAAGAATAATTTCATGATAGACCGGATGGCGGCGCTCGTATGGTACGAGCATGGACAGATGGCTAATGCTGAGACGTTGGACAAGCGGTCATTGTCGGATCTTGCGAATAGCCGGTTTTCGAGCCGTTATGTCGAGGATGGCGCGCGAGCGGCCATCTACACAGACTTGGCCTCCATATATAACCGGAAGCATGACTTTCGGCGGGTGGTGGTCTATGAAAAGGCCGCAGCGCGACTGCTGGGTGGTGAGGGCGCGCGACCCGGATACGCCGCTCTGCAGTGCGCGGCACTATTTCGCCTGAAGCTCTATCGGCAGGGACTCGGCACATGCAGGGCAATTGTGGCGGCTGACGGTAACCTTCAGACGCGCTTTTGGCTTGGGCGGATCGAGGACGTTTTGGGCAAAAGTAGCGCCGCTGTGCGCGACTATGGGCTTGTAGCGAGTTCCGAGAGCGGCTATCGGGACTATGCCGGTATTGCGGTCGCGGTGGTCTATGATCGCGAAGGCCAATGGCAGGAGAGCTTGGATGCGCTGAACCGCTATTCCTACTTGTTCAAAAAGGCCTACGACGATCACTATGACATGGCAATTGCCTATAACGACCGCTGCTATGACAAGATGCAGCTTGGGGACCTGAAGGGCGCTTTGCGGGACTGTACCGCCTCCTTGCGGTACGGGAGTCTTCCGGACGCCTATGCGAAGCAGCAGGAATTGCGACGCATGCTTGACGGTCGACACTGAGGGACGTCTACGGTCTCCCTCATCGACCGCATCATCCATCACGCCGGGGCCCTCGCTACGGTTTGCGGCCTGCTCCCATTACGCGGTTTTGGGACCCACCAGCAGCGCCTCCGGCACGTGAAATTTCAGACAACACGCAATGTCGAGTATGACGCCTGGTCGCGCCCGCACGCTGACCCATAAGAGATTGAGATTCAGGTTCATATCCGCGAATACGACCTCCGGAAAGGCCTTCAGCACGCCATCGACCTGATTCAGGACCGCGTGGCACTCGGGTTGCGACCGCTCCCGAAGCCCTGGGAACAACATCATGAAGTCGCTCAACAAGTGGCCTGATTCGTCGCGCGTGGGGACTCGTTCGTAGAGCGGACATGAGGGCAGCAGACTCTGCGCCGAACTGCGCAGGGCCTGCGGCCGCCATAGGATCGGGCTACTCCTGTACACCCACCGGTTTTTCGGCATAATCGAACACGAGGCTGTCGTTCTCGGCCCGTACGTTCACGGTGCCGCCATTGGCAAGGCGCCCGAACAAGAGTTCGTTGGCAAGCGGCTTCTTGATGCGCTCCTGAATGAGGCGCGCCATGGGGCGCGCCCCCATCGCTACATCGTAACCCTTGAGCGCGAGCCAAGTCCGCGCCGAAGCCTCCACTTCGATCGAAACCCCCTTCTCTTCGAGCTGCCCCTCGAGCTCAACTACGAATTTGTCAACCACATGGGCGATCGTGTCGGGTGACAGCGGGCTGAAGCTTACGATGGCGTCCAGCCGGTTACGAAATTCGGGCGTAAATGTCTGCTTGATCGCCACGAACTCTTCGCCTGCGTGCTCCGCCGGCATGAAGCCCATCCCCGAGCGGCCCATCTGGTCGGCCCCCGCGTTAGTGGTCATAACGATGATCACATGCCGGAAGTCCGCCTTGCGGCCATTGTTATCGGTGAGCGTCCCGTGGTCCATCACCTGCAAAAGCAGATTGAAGACTCCGGGATGGGCCTTTTCGATCTCATCCAGCAAAAGCACGCAATGCGGGTGCTTATTGATGGCGTCAGTCAGAAGCCCGCCTTGATCGAAGCCCACATAGCCCGGGGGGGCACCTATGAGGCGTGACACCGTATGACGCTCCATGTATTCCGACATGTCGAAACGCACGAGCTGCAACCCGAGGACGTAAGCCAGCTGCCGCGTGACCTCGGTCTTGCCCACACCGGTGGGGCCAGAGAATAGATAGGAGCCGATCGGCTTCTCGCCTTCGCGCAATCCCGAGCGCGCCATCTTGATCGACGCGGCGAGCGCTTCGACGGCGGCATCTTGGCCGAAAACTACAAGCTTCAGGTCACGTTCGAGGTTCCGCAAGGCCTCGCGATCCGACGTGGAGACGTGCTTTTGCGGGATACGCGCGATCCGCGCCACAATCTCCTCGATCTCGGGTACGCCGATCGTCTTCTTGCGCTTGCTAGGCGCGCTCAAATGCACGCTCGCACCGGCCTCGTCGATCACGTCGATCGCCTTGTCGGGCAGGTGGCGGTCACCTATATAGCGGTCCGACAGCTCCACGGCAGTGCGCAAAGCTTGCTGCGTATAGCGTACCCCGTGATGTTTCTCGAATCGTCCTTTGAGCCCGCGTAGGATCTGTACGGCCTCCTCCACCGACGGCTCGGGAACATCGATCTTCTGGAACCTGCGCGCAAGCGCCCGGTCCTTCTCGAAGATTCCGCGGTATTCCTGATAGGTGGTGGAACCGATGCACTTCAACTCGCCCGAGGCAAGCGCGGGTTTCAGCAGATTGGAGGCATCCATCGCCCCGCCTGAGGCGGCGCCTGCACCGATGATGGTATGGATCTCATCGATGAAGAGAATGGCGCTCTCCTGCTTTTTCATGTGTGTAATGACGGCCTTCAGCCGTTTCTCGAAATCACCCCGATACTTCGTTCCAGCCAAGAGCGCGCCCATGTCGAGGGCGTAGATGGTGCTATGTGCCAAGACCTCCGGCACCTCGCCGTCGACGATCTTCTTGGCCAGTCCTTCGGCAATAGCAGTCTTGCCGACGCCGGCCTCGCCCACATACAAGGGGTTGTTCTTGCGCCGCCGACAAAGGATCTGCACCGTGCGACTCATCTCATGATCGCGTCCGATCAAAGGATCGATCTTACCGAGTCGTGCCTGCTCATTCAGATTCACGGCAAAGACGTCCAGCGCGCCACGCTCGGTGGTGCTCGCCCCCTCTTCCTGCTCTTCGGACGCAGACAGCTCGTGCCCCTCGCCCGGCACTTTCGAGATGCCATGGGAGATGTAATTCACGACATCAAAGCGGGTGATGTTCTGCTTTTGCAAGAAATAGACCGCGTGCGACTCCTTCTCGCTGAAGATCGCCACCAGCACGTTCGCGCCCGTGACTTCCTTCTTGCCGACACCCTGCACGTGCAGAACCGCGCGCTGAATGACGCGTTGAAATCCGAGTGTCGGTTGGGTCTCGACCTGGCTTCCAGGCGCGAGCGTGGGAATGTTCTCCCGCAAAAACGCGGTCAGGCTGCGACGCAGCTCCTCGATGTTGCCTCCGCAGGCGCGTAGCACGCGCGCGGCGCTCGGATTGTCGAGGAGCGCCGCCAGCAGATGCTCGACCGTTATGAACTCATGGCGCTTCTCGCGGGCCTCCTGAAACGCCATGTTGAGGGAAAATTCGAGTTCCTGGGATAACATGGGAAGGAACACCTCCAAATCATGTAAAATCCGACCCTTACTCGGGCTCCAGCGTGCATTGCAGTGGGTGCTGGTTCTCGCCCGAAAAAATTGTCACTTGTCTTACTTTAGTCTCGGCGACTTCCCTTGTATATACGCCGCAAACTCCTAGCCCACGTTGATGCACATGCAGCATGATACGCGTGGCCTCCTCGCGATTCTTGTTGAAGAAGCGCTCGAGCACCAAAACTACGAAGTCCATAGGCGTATAGTCGTCGTTCAGAATAATCACCTTGTACAGAGGTGGCAAAGCGACTTTAGGCTTCGCCTCCTGGACATCCAAGTCGGAGAGATCGCCTGGCTGCTTAAGGGGCATGATCAGTCCGTCCCGCTAACACGATGACCTCCTTCTTAAAAAACCGCATTCGTGCGCCGAATTCTCTGCCTATCGCGCCCACCCGTCCAGACCTCCCTCTCCCACCTGTCGCCATCTTGACTTGACTAGAGAAATAAGCATGAATAGCGCCGGGCCCGCTGTACGACTCCTATATCAGCATTACCTGAAATACGAGCGGCTTTCAAGCACGGCTGCGCGGGTGGCAAGCTATCAGCAGGGGGGATCACGGTATGGCAACAGGTATTGTGAAATGGTTCAACGCGAGCAAAGGCTACGGCTTTATCTCGCCGAGCACCGGAGGTGACGACGTCTTTGCCCATTTCTCGGCGATTCAGATGGACGGCTACAAGACCCTAAAAGAGGGCCAAGAGGTCGAGTTCGAGGTGCAACACGGCCCCAAGGGGCCGCAGGCATCGAACATCCGTGCCGTGTGAATCCCATACGAGATCATCATAGCACCCTGAACCCGGCTTGGCCGGGTTTTTCTTAGGCGCCGGACGAACGGCGCTTCATCCCCCAGGACAGGAATAGCGGCAAGGCCACGAGGGCCAAGGGAAGTTGGACGAGCAGGCCCGAGATGATGGCGATGGCGAGCGGCTGCTGCATGGCTGAACCCTGCCCCCAGCCGGAGGCGAGCGGCAGCAACGCCAGGATCGCCGCCAGCGTCGTCATGGCGATCGGTCGCAAACGGTTCTTGCCCGCTAGGATCAAGCCCTCCACCGGATCGCCATTCTCGATCTCCTGGTATTCGGAGTAGTAGAAAATGGCGACCTCCGTGACGATACCAACCACCATAGTCATGCCCATCATCGAGGAAATGTTGAGCTGGGTCCCGGTCACCCAGAGGCCGACGAACACGGCGGACAAGGCCAACAGAGTCGTCCCCATCAAGGCGAAGGTCACGAGGAAGCGCTCATAGAGAAACAGCAACAACAGGAAGACGAGGGCTACGGCGGCTCCGAACACGGCTATAAGGCCCGCGAAGGCGATCTGTTGTTGCACATAAAGGCCGCCTAAGGTCGAGTAGACCCCTGGAGGGAGAATGCCTGGGCGCGCCATGAGCCGCTTCACGTCATGCATGACGCCGCCCAGGCTGCGGCCGGAGATGCGCGCTGTGATCGGGATCATGCGCTTTAGGTTGTCCCGAGCGATCTCGGGTTGGCCGTTCAAGCGACTGACCGTGGCGATCGCCCGCAACGGGAACAGGTGGCCGTTGGCCGCGCGTAAGCGCAGATTGCGAATGGCGTTTAGGGACCGGCGCATCAGCCGTGGCACCCATACCCGCACCCCGATCATACGCACGTCGCGCTGCACGGCGGTCGCCACCGTACCATTCAAGTAGGCGCGCAGCTGGCTTGTGACGCTCTGCGGGTCTACACCCTCCAGGGCCGCCTTGGCGCGGTCCACGCGGATATCCACGGCATCGCCGGCATACACAATCCCATCGCGCACATTGACGATGCCACGAATGCGCCGGAGTTTCGCCGCGATCGCGGGGCCTAAACGCCGCAATAGCGCCCCATCGTCGGAGAAGACCTTAATCTCCACAGGCTGCGGCGCGCCCGTCAGGTCCCCGATCAGATCCTGCATGGGCTGGCTGGTGCTGATTCTCAGGCCCGGCACGCGCGCGGTAATCTTGCGCCGGACGTCCGTCATGATCTGCCAGATGTTTGGTCGTGGATAAGGCTTTAGCAAGACGAAGAAATCGCCTTCGTTGGTGCCCGTGATCCCGCCCCCGAGTTGCAGCCCTGTGCGCAACGAGTCGGTCTGCACATAATGGTTCGCGCTCAGGATGTGCTGTACCTTCCTAAGTAGGCGCGCGGTCTCCTTGAGCGAGGTACCGGGCGCGGCCCGGTAGTTCAAGACAAAGCCACCTTCATCCATGGCCGGCATGAAACCGGACCCCGTCAGCGTGAAGCCCGCGACCCCAAGCGCCACGAATCCCACGATGACGACGAACAGGCGGCGCGGGGCACGGAACACGGCGCGCATAATACGCTCATAAAAAGCATGGGCACGGCGGGTCCACTCCCCGCCTTCCCCGGCCTCGAGGTCGCGGGCCTGCAGGAAGTGGTCGGCGAGGATGGGTACCGCAAGCCACGCCACAAGAAAGGAGATGATGAGGCTGGCTGCCATGGTCAGCGACAGTGCGCGAAAGAAGGCCCCGGTGACGCCGGACAAGAAAGCGAGTGGCGCGAAGATGATGATGGTCGAGGCCGATGAACCGACGAGGGGCCGCGAAAACTCATGAACTGCCATCATGACACGCGCGCGACGCGGCTCAGGGCGCCTTTCATGCAGCCTGCGCATGATGTGTTCGAGCATGACGATGGTGTCGTCGATAATGAGACCCACCGAGGCCGCCATGCCACCGAGCGTCATGATGTTGAAGCTCATATGGAGCACAAACAGCAGCAGGATGGTGGCCGCGAGCACGCTTGGCACCGTGATGAGCGCGATGAAGGTGATGCGCGTGTTGCGCAGAAAGACGAACAGCACGAGCGCCGCGAGCAAGGCACCGATCAAGACCGCGTCGCGGACGCTATTGGCCGCACCCTGAATCAGCGTGCTCTGGTCGTACCACTTCTTGACGTGCACGCCCGCTGGAAGGCCCTTTTCGAACCGCTGCAAGACCTTCTTCACGGCGTGTGTGATCGCAACGGTGTTGCCGCCCGGCTGTTGGTAGATTTGAACGCTCACCGCCGGCTGGCCATCGGCCAGCACCTGGGTCCACTGTGGTTTCAGGGCACGTGCGACCGTCGCCACCTCGTCGAGGCGCACGATCCCGTTCCCCCCGGAACGCAATACCGTGCGCCGGATGTCACGCACGCGATGGAGCCTGTTGTTGGAGATCACCAGATAAAAGCGGTAGGCCTCCTGGAGATGGCCTACCGTGCGCAAGACATTGCTATTGGCAAGGGCGCGGTTTACGTCGCTTATGGTGAGCCCATATTCGGTAAGTCGCGCCGGATTGACGGTGACGCGATACTCCTCGATGCGCCCCCCTATGACACCCACACGCGCCACCCCAGGGATCGCTGACAAGAGCGGCCGCAATTGATAGCGGGCGATGTCGCGCAGAGTCACCTGCGACACGCGGCGCGATGTGAAGGTATAGGCGAGCATCCGGAAAATAGTCGGGCGCATGCGCCGGACCTGGAAGGTTGTGTCGGTGGGCAGACGGCGGCCGATCTCAGCCAGAGCGGCCTGGACCTCCAGCGTCGCCGTCGTCATGTTCTCGCCCCAATGGAAGTTGATGAAGAAGTCGGCGCTGCCGCGACTTGTCGTCGACCGTACCCCCACCACCCCCGGAATCCCGCGTACTGCCTGCTCGACCGGATAGGTCACCTGGATCAACATACGCTTCGCCGGCCGATCGCCTGCGTTGGCGTAGATCTCCACGCGCGGGAAGGCAACATGCGGAAAAAGCGCGACTGGCAGGCGCGTCGCCGAGTACACCCCGCCCAGCACCAAGAGCGCCAGCAGAAAGAGCAAGGAGCGCCGATGGCGCTGGATCCAGCCACTTAAGTTCATGGGGCGATCCGAACACGCATGCCTGGCGCAAGCTCGTAGTTACCGAGCACCACGACCGGCATCCCGGCGCGCAGGTGCGGCGCTGCGACTTGCGCGACATAGCCGTTGTGGGGCCCCAGCTCGACACGGTGGCGTACCGCCCGCCCATGGGTCACGGTATAGAGCACGAAGTGATGTCCGGACGGTAGCACCGCCGAGCGCGGCACCACCAAGCCCGGCGGCGAGGCAGTGGTGAAACGTCCCTCCACATACTCTCCAAGCAGGTAGGCATTGGAAGCCGGCAGAGTCACGAAGACATTGATCATGTGAGTCGCCGGATCCATGACCCGCGCGATCACCGACACCAGGCCATGAATCCGCTGACTTGCCACCCCTTCGAACGACGACAGGCGCACGCGCTCGCCCACGCGTATGTTGGGGACGTCCTCCGGCTCTACGCCCAGCCGCACCTCGAGCCGATCGCCGGCGATCAGCGTCACGAGCGCCTGCCCCGGGCTCACAGTCGAGCCCTCCTCCACCCCGATGTGACTCACGACGCCGCTCACAGGCGCCGTCACAATCATGCGCCGACGGAGGCCTTCGGCTTGGAAGATCTGCAAGGACAGCCGTGCCGTATCGAAGGCCTTGCGGGCGCGCAGGAAACCCGCGCGCGTGGCAAGCTTTAGACGCAGGCGCATGCGCTCATCACGCAAGGCGATCTTGGCCAGGCGATAATCGTTTTGTGCCTGCAAGAGCGCAAGCCGCGCGGCAGGCCCAGGCCGCACCTGAAGCAAGGTCGCCCCCTGGCCCACGCTCTGGCCCCGATTGACGAAGACCCGGCTGATCGAGACTTCGAAGGGTTCCACCAGACTATGGACCGCCCATGGCGCCGCCACCACGCGCCCATAGGCCACGAGTCGCTTAATGACCGAAGCCTGCCGTATCGGTGCGACCCGCACGGTTGCCGTCGGCTGTGGTAGGCTCCCCTTGCCGGACTTCGACCCGTGCAGCCATACCCAGGCGGTCACGAGGGCCATGACGACGATGGCGGCCCCCGCCACGCGCCTTAAGGGGACGCGACGCATGTCTTTGGCCATTCAAACCTCCCGCTTGCTGCCTCCACGGCCACCGCCAATTGGTCGAGCTGGGCGCGGTCCTGCAAAAGCACCAAGCGCTCTTTGACGAGCTGCTCCAGAAGCTGATAATAGGTGAGCGCGGCAATACTGTGTTTGGCAAGCGCCCCGCGGTAGACCGTCTCCAGATGCTTCAGGGCGCGTACCGAAGACTTGGTCCTCACGAGCTCGCGACGCACATAGCGCATACGCACTGTCAACTGATGGATGCTGGCGCGTGCCGCGAACCATTGCGCGGCATAGGCCCGGAACAAGGCACGGCGCGTGGCCCGCGCCTCCGCGATCGCCCCCTGATTGTGGTTGAAAATCGGCAAGCTGATCGAGACGCCCGCGCCCATGGTATTAATATCACTGGTATCGCGCGCGCGATTGACGCCCACCGTGATCGCCGGAAACTGGGCGGCGATCGCCTCCCGCAAAACCGCATCCTGACTCCGATAGCCCTTGCGCAGCGCAAGCAGATCCAATCGCCGCTTAGCAAGCCTGTTGAGCCACGGCGCCGCGCGCATACATCCGCGTCCATGCCACGCGTGCACATCGCGGCGCGTGAGTCGCAAGGGGGCATGCGCCCCAAGGCCGAGCAGACCGCGCAGCTGCAGCGCCACATCGGCCAGATGGCGCTGTACCGCAAGTTCGACGACTTCGGTCTGACGGAGCGCGAGCCGCGCGGCTCCGGCCACGCCCAGCGTCACATAGCCCGCGGCCTCACCGTCCGCCAGGATCGCGACGCTACGGCGCAAGGCGTGGACCTCGTGGGCCAAGAGCCGCTGCTGCATACGCCCGGCGAGCAGGGCATAGACCAGCGACTTGGCCTTTGCCGCCACCTGCCACTCCTGCCACGCGACCGTCAGGTCGACAGCCTGGGCATGGAGGCGTGCGGCACGCACCCGGGGGCCGCGCGTCACGAGTGACTGGATCGGCAGCCCGAGACCTACGCGAAAGGCGTGCGTGAGCCCAGTTCCGGACAGCGGTATCCCAAGCCCATAGGAAAAGATCGGGTTCGGCAAGAGCCCGGCGCTCAGGACCTGCGCATGGGCCAGCGCCTCTTGCGCACGCTCCGCGCGTAGCGCGGGATCGGCGACCACCGCCACCACCGCCGCGAGGTCCGGAGTGAGCCGCTGCCCCTTATGTACCACAAGCGGCGGCAAGGATGGCAACAACAGGTGGGCACGACGCACCCAAAGCGCCGTCGGCAAACGCGGGGCGAGCGCCCCTTTGACGGCCTGCGGCGAAAGCGGCCGGGCCGTATAGTGCGCGCAAGCCGCAGAGGTAAGCCAAAGCGCTGCAGCCAGGATCCGGCGGACCGGCCCAAACCCCCTTGCCAGACTGCCCGCCGTCACTCGCTCATCACTTTGATCCGCCCACGATACGCACCCGCGCGCGGACTTCAGGCCATGAACGCGATAATGGCATTACCGAAACCCGAGCAACTCACCTCGGTCGCGCCAGGACGCAGCCGCGCCAGATCATAGGTGACCTGACCTGCCGCCAAAGCCCCGCCGATGCCATGCAGGATGAGGTCCGCGGCCTCTCCCCAGCCGATGTGGCGCAACATCATCTCCGCCGACAGGATGAGGGACGCCGGGTTCACCTTGTCTTGGCCCGCGTAGCGGGGTGCCGTGCCGTGGGTCGCCTCGAACATCGCCACGCTGTCGGAGAGGTTGGCGCCGGGTGCCATGCCGATGCCGCCCACCTGGGCTGCCAGCGCATCGGAGATGTAATCGCCGTTCAGATTGAGGGTGGCGATCACGCTATACTCTTCCGGCCGCAGCAGGATCTGTTGCAAAAAGGCGTCGGCGATGACGTCTTTGATTACCACCGAGCCGCCATCGGCGCGTTTGATTACGAGCCTGCCATCCTGCTCCGTCGCCCCGAACTCTCGGCGCGCGAGGTCCATGCCCCATTGCCGGAAGGCGCCCTCGGTAAACTTCATGATATTACCCTTGTGCACGAAGGTCACCGAAGGCCGCTTATGGGCGATAGCGTATTGCAGAGCCCGGCGCGTCAGCCGCTCGGTCCCCTCGCGCGACACGGGCTTGATACCGATCCCGGAAGTCTCCGGGAAGCGGATCGACTTCACGCCCAGGGTGTCGGTCAAAAACTTGATCAGCTTTTGCGCCTCCGGTGACTGCGCCGGCCACTCGATGCCGGCGTAGATATCCTCCGAGTTCTCGCGAAAGATGACCATGTCGGTCTTCTCCGGCTCCTTCAAAGGACTGGGAACGCCCGCGAAGTAGCGCACCGGGCGCAGACATACGTACAGATCGAGTTCCTGCCTCAGCGTCACGTTCAGGGACCGCAGACCGCCGCCCACAGGTGTTGTGAGGGGTCCTTTGATCGACACCGCATAATCGCCGATGTCTTTAAGCGTCTCCTTGGGCAAGTAATGGCCGGTGCGCGCATGGGCCTTCTCGCCGGCGTAGATCTCGCGCCAGACTATGCCGCGGGCCGCGCCATAGGCCTTGGAAACTGCGGCGTCGACCACGCGTCGCATGACCGGCGTGATATCGACGCCGATACCATCGCCTTCGATGAAAGGGATGATCGGCCGATCCGGCACCTGCAAACGAAAATCCGGCCCGACTACAATCCTTTCCCCAGAGTCCGTGCGATTCTTGGCCATGCTGTCCTCTTTTGGGCGCGGCCCGTGCCACGCGATATAATCCGATATCCGGCGATTGTAGCGAACCTTGGACGGACAGGACAGGACATGACGCGACTCATCCTCTTCAACAAACCCTTTGGCGTGCTCACGCGCTTTACCGACCCCCACGGTCGGCGCACGCTCAAAGACTACATCCCGATCCCGCATGTCTATCCGGCTGGCCGCCTCGATCTCGACTCGGAAGGCCTCATGCTGCTCACCGACTCGCCCAAGCTCGCGACCCTCATCACCCGCCCGGGAGGCGGCTGGCCCAAGACCTATTGGGCGCAGGTGGAGGGGGTGCCGGACGATCAGGCCCTGTCGACGCTCGCGCACGGCGTGATGCTGGATGGCACACCCACGCGCAAGGCCCGTGTCACGCGTCTGGCCGAGCCCGCCCTCTGGCCCCGCAACCCCCCCATCCGGCTGCGTCTCACGGTGCCCACAAGCTGGATTGCGCTCACGCTCTCCGAGGGCCGCAACCGGCAAGTGCGACGCATGACGGCTGCGGTCGGCCATCCCACGCTGCGGCTGATCCGTTACTCCGTCGGTCGCTACACCCTGGAGGATCTAGCCCCAGGCAGCTATCGTGCGACGGAGGCTAGCCATGAGCCGTGACATTCACGTGACAGTGGCGGCGATCGTCCGGCGTGACGACTGCTACCTGATCGTCGAGGAGACGGTGGGCGGCCGACTCGTCTTGAACCAACCGGCCGGCCACCTCGAGCCGCGCGAGACGATCATTGAGGCGGCCGTGCGGGAGACGCTCGAAGAAACCGCATGGGATTTCGTGCCGCAGGCGCTGGTGGGCATCTACCAATATGAAAGCGCCGAAGGGATCACCTATCTGCGCTTCGCGTTTGCAGGCGAGGTCACGGGTCATCATCCGGAGCGCCGGCTCGATCGGGGTATCGAACGGGCCTTGTGGCTTACGCGCGCACAACTCGTGGCGCGCGCCGCCGATCATCGCGGTCCACAGGTGCTGCGCGCTATCGACGACTACGAAAGCGGGTGCTGCTACCCCCTGAACACGCTCGTGGGCTGGCCATGAAGCGCCATGTCGTAGTCGCCCTGTCGGGCGGCGTGGACTCGGCGGTGTGTGCGGCCTTACTGCTTGAGCAGGGCTTTCGGGTCACGGGCCTCTTCATGAAGAATTGGGAAGATGATGATCGCGACGGCTTCTGTCCGTCCGCCGAGGATTACCAATCGGCGCGCGCCGTGGCCGAGATCCTTGAGATTCCCCTGCATGCGGCCAATTTCGCCGCAGAGTATCGGACACGGGTCTTTGCACGCTTCCTGCAGGATTGCGAGGCCGGCCTCACCCCAAATCCCGATATTCTCTGCAATCGCGAGATCAAATTCGACGTGTTCTGGCGCCGTGCCCAGGCGTTAGGCGCCGACCTTATGGCGACCGGCCATTACGCGCGTCTCGCGGAGCATCATGGGGCGCTGCGTTTGTTCGCCGGACGCGACCCCGATAAAGACCAGAGCTACTTCCTGCACACCATAGACCCGGCGATCCTGCCCTTCCTGCGCTTCCCCATCGGGGACTTCACCAAGACCGAGATCCGCGCCCGCGCAGAGGCGTTGGGCTTGCCAAACGCCGACCGCAAAGGCAGCAGCGGCATCTGTTTTATCGGCGAGCGGCGCTTTCCACCCTTTTTGAAACGCTACCTGAAGGGTGTGCAGGGCGCCATCTACTCGGTCGACGGCGAGTACCTGGGACACCATGAGGGGCTCATGTTCTATACCTTGGGGCAGCGTCGGGGGCTCGGGCTCGGTGGCCCGGGGGAGGCCTGGTATGTGGCCGACAAACGCCTCGCGGATAATGCCCTCATCGTGGCGCAGGGGGCCGAGCACCCGAGCCTATATAAGCCTCGCTGCCGAACCGCCGCCGCCCATTGGTTGGGTCCGGCCCCGGCGCTGCCCTGGCAAGGTTTGGCCAAGATCCGCTACCGGCAGCGGGTCTTCCCGCTGCGCGTCTTGCCCGACCCCGATGCGCCCTGCGGCCTGCTGCTCGAGTTCGCGGAACCGCAGCGCGCCGTGACCCCCGGGCAATCGGCGGTCTTCTATGAGGCCGACGGGGTCTGCCTAGGCGGTGCGATCATCCAGGCCGAAGGGGGCTCGCAACAGGACGCGCACGCGGTGCCGCAAGGCCGGTAGGATCTCCCTCTCGAACCGGGGGTTACGCTTGAGCCACTGGTTGTTGCCGCCGG
The DNA here is from genome assembly GCF_054609335.1 of Acidiferrobacter sp. NCBI lineage: Bacteria > Pseudomonadati > Pseudomonadota > Gammaproteobacteria > Acidiferrobacterales > Acidiferrobacteraceae > Acidiferrobacter > Acidiferrobacter sp. The sequence goes on from NZ_JBTRWP010000014.1 coordinate 14,493, forward strand.
AGGGGTGCAGCAGGGGCCAGAGCGCGCCATAATCAGCGCCCTGGCGCACCGCCGCCGCCAGACGCGCATCGGCGGGTGGGAGGTGGTAGGCTTGCGCGTAACGGCCGACCAGGAGTGTGGGCCGGGTCTCCGGAAGCAAGGCCCGCAGGCGCGCGAACCCAGGGCCGCGCAGCGCCGCCGCAAAGGCGGATCCCCGCGCGGCCCCGAGCCCGGACAAGCAGAGCCCCATGGGAATGATGGCCAAATTCGGACCATAGAAGGTGGCAAGGTGGCGCGGTAGACCCCAAGCCACGCCCGCAGCCTCTCACCGCTCGGGTCGTTCCAGGGGATTCCGGCTTCATGCACCCGGCGCCCCGGGGCTTGGCCTATGATGAGTATGCGCGCCGCCGCCTGAGCCTGAATGATCGGCCGCAGGCCGCAGGGCACATCATCACAGCCGCAACAGGCGCGCACCGGGGCGAGCAAGGCCCGCAAGGGCGAGGATTGGGGGTCTGTTACAGGCCCGAGGATAGACGACAACGCACGACGGCGGCTAGACGCCGGAAGGACCTTTGTGAACGAACTTTCAGCACTCTCTCCGCTCGACGGCCGCTACGCGCGCGACACCCGCGCGCTTACGCCTATCTTCAGCGAATGGGGGCTCATGCGCGCACGCCTCCAAGCCGAGATCGCGTGGCTCGTGGGCTTGAGCGAAGAACCGGGCGTCGCCGAACTACCGCCCTTTACGGCCCACGCGCGTGGGCGGCTCGAGACGTTCTTGGCGGACTTCGATAACGAGGCCGCCTCCGCCATCAAGACCATAGAGGCCAAGACGAACCATGACGTCAAGGCCATAGAGTATTACCTGCGGGACTTCATGAACCATCACGAAGACCTGAAGGCGGCCTCCGAATTCGTACACTTCGCGCTCACCTCGGAAGACGTCAATAACGTTGCCTATGCCCTCATGGCCCAGACCGGACGTGACAAAGTGCTTTTGCCGGCGCTCGACGCCATCATCACGGCACTCGACGAACTCGCCTGCGCCACCGCCTCGGTCTCGATGCTGGCGCGGACTCATGGGCAGCCGGCCTCGCCCACGACCGTCGGTAAGGAGATCCGAGTGTTCGTGGCGCGGCTTAGCCGCGCGCGGGGGGAGATCCAAGCGGTACCGCTGCCGGCCAAGATGAACGGCGCGGTGGGTAATTACAACGCCCACTACGCTGCCTATCCCGCGATCGATTGGCCAATCGTATCGGCGCGCGTGCTGGCTGGGCTCGGCCTCTCCCAGAATCCACACACGACCCAGATCGAACCCCATGACGGCTTAGCCGAGCTCTGCCACGCGGTGGCACGCGCCAATACCATTCTGATCGATCTGGCGCGGGATCTGTGGGGATATATCTCGCTTGGGTATTTTCGCCAGAAGACACGGGAAGGCGAAGTCGGCTCGTCCACCATGCCGCACAAGGTAAACCCCATCGACTTCGAAAACGCCGAGGGTAATCTGGGGCTTGCCAATGCCCTCCTCGACCACCTCGCCGCCAAGCTCCCGATTAGCCGCTTCCAACGCGATTTGAGCGACTCGACTGTGCTCCGTAACGTCGGCAGCGCCTTTGGCTACGCACTCCTTGCCTACCGCGCCTGCGCGCGCGGACTGAGCAAACTGTCCATCGACGAGGCACGGGTGCGCGCCGACCTCGACTGCCACATCGAGGTCTTGACCGAGGCCGTACAGACCGTCATGCGACGCTATGGCCTCGCGGGCGGCTACGAGGAACTGAAGGGCTTGAGCCGGGGGCGCGAGCTGACGGCAGAGGTTCTGCGCGACTTCATAGCGCGGCTCTCGCTGCCGCCCGAGGCCCGCGCGGCGCTCGAGCATCTAAGCCCCGCGACCTACGTTGGTAACGCACCAGCCCAGGCGCAGACCCGCCCGCGCTCTTGAATAAACGCCGCGTCGTCCGCACATAGGAGCCATGCAATACCGCGACTACTACCGCATCATGGGGCTTGAGCGCACGGCAAGCGCGGAGGACATCAAGCGCGCCTACCGTAAACTCGCGCGCCGTTACCACCCCGATGTCAGCAAGGAGTCTGGGGCCGAGGAGCGCTTCAAGGAGATCGGCGAGGCCTATGAGGTCTTGCGCGACCCGGAAAAGCGCGCCGCCTACGATCGCCTCGGCAGCCAATGGCAAGCGCAGCAGGACTTCACGCCGCCACCGGGCTGGCACGGGACCTCCGGTGGAGGCGGCGGTGCGCACGTCTTCGAAGGGCAGGAATTCAGCGACTTTTTCGAAAGCCTCTTTGGCGGCGGCGGCCGGCGCGGCGCAGCGCGGGGCGCGGATGAGAGCGCCCACCTTACCATCACGCTCGAAGACGCCTTCCATGGTGCCACGAAACCGGTGCGCCTCACCCTTCCGCAGCGCGACACCCAAGGCCGCCTCGTCCCGGAGCAGCGTACGCTCAACGTCCGCATCCCCAAAGGCATACAGCCGGGCCAACAGATTCGCTTGTCCGGACAAGGCAACCCCGGGCGCGCCGGGGCGGGCGACCTCTATCTCGAGATTGAGATCGCACCGCACCCGCTCTACCGACTCGATGGTCGCGATCTCTATCTCACGGCCCCCGTGAGCCCCTGGGAGGCGGCGCTTGGCGCGCGCCTCAAGGTGCCGACCCTTGCGGGGACGGTCGAGGTCCGGCTCCCGGAAGGCTCCCAGTCAGGCCAAAAACTGCGCTTGAAGGGGCGCGGCATGCCGGGTACACCCCCCGGCGATCAGTATGTCCTGATTGAGATCGTCAACCCGAAGGCCGACAGCGAAAAGGCGCGCGAGCTCTACCGTGCGATGGCGCGGGATCTGGCCTTTGATCCGCGCGCGCACTGGGGGGCGACATGAATGATGCGCTCAAAGGCATACTCTTGGATGAACTCGAGGTCGTGAGCCGCGCTGACCTGTGCGGCAAGGGCTGGGTGACCTCCGAGGAGCTGGATCTGCTCGCCACGCTCGGCATTGTCCACCAGCGGGGCGACGGCTATCCGGCGGTGTGTCTCAGCATCGTTCGGCGCGCGGCGCGCCTGAAAAGAGGCCTCGAGGCGGATTGGGAGTCGGTAGCCATCATCATGGATCTCTTGCAAGAGATCGAGATGCTCAAAAACGAGTTGCGCGGCCTCAGGGCCCGCGAGCGCGCATGGCTCACGCCCGATGACGGGCCCGACCCCCTCCGGGGGGAATGAGATGCGCCGCGACTAACGCCTACGCAGACTCGGGATGCCCGAGACCGGCGACGCCGTCACGAGCGGATAACCGCAGGTACAACGCTCGGCCCCGGACACCACCGGCGCCGTGCAGTGCGGACAGGTATTCGATGTCACGACGACCTCGGCCCCAAAGACATAGCCGCACGCGCAACGCCCGACACTCTTTGGCAAGGTCGCGGCGCATACCGGACATTCCTTGTCAGCCGTGGCGCGCCGCGGCGGCTCCGTGCGGGCGGTCTCATGTTGATCCTGCCGATAGGCGCCCAGATCGCGTCCCAGGGCCTCCATGTCGGCCACCGCCAGGGCCAGCGCGCGGGCATGTACGCGGTCTTCGGGGTGGAGCGCAGCCGCCCGGCGCAAGCGTTCGACTTCATCGTGCGCTTGCTTGAAGCGCGCCGCCAGATACTCTCCGTACAGGCGCTCCTGATCGTGTTCGCTCTCGCTCGCCAAGGCCTCGACGTAACCGCAAAACGGGCAGGCGCGCGAATCTCGGGCGTACTGGCGCGCACACGATGGGCACGATTTGCGATATAAAGTGGATAAGGCTTCGTCGGTCATTGCGCCTCCTTAAGCCCTCCAACTATAGAACGCCGTAAGCCGTTGTGAAAGCGCGCTTGTCGGGCGAACGCGGCCGCCGACACCCGCGCCGGTCTCGTGATGGCTGCTGCCCCCAACCCTAGGCCTTTATGGCATGGCCGCCGTCGGCGCGTCCGGCCTTGCGCCACGTGCCGGTCGGCATCAGCCGTACTGAAGTGTCCGAGGGCGGGGCGCGGGCATTGATGCCGCCGACCGCATCTTCGTCTGTCTGCCCGCGGCACAAGTCATCGCCCACGCGGAGGCGTCGCCCACATCGCGCGTCGGCTCAGACCCTAGGCCGCTTCACGCAGGCATCACTTTGCCTTGAAGACAGCGACTGTCTCGGTGGACTTAAAGCCTATGCTCACATGCGTACCATCGCAAAAGGGCTTCTTTTTTGAGGCCCCGCAGCGGCAAAGGGCAATCGGCTTTCCGGCCTCGACCGGAAAAGCCGCACCGGTCTCATCTACGACATCGGCGCCTTCCACGAGGTAGGGCCCATTAGCCTTCACGGTGATCTTCGTCATACGCTCTCCTTTGTTTGTTGTTATTCGTCCGTCACGCAGCCAAGCGACGCATTCTGCACATTCTTGATGTATTTTTTTAAGGTCCCGCGCGTGGCCTTGTAGGGTGGCATGACCCATGCCGCCTGCCGGCGCGCCCACTCCGCATCACTCACGTCGGCCGACAGGCTGCGCGTCTGCGCGTCGATGGTGATCAGGTCGCCATCCTGCACGAGCGCGATAGGACCCCCTTCCTGCGCCTCCGGGACCACGTGGCCTATGATAAAGCCGTGCGATCCGCCAGAGAATCGGCCATCGGTAATGAGCGCCACGTCGGCGCCGAGCCCCGCGCCCATGAGCGCTGAGGTCGGGGTGAGCATCTCCGGCATCCCCGGACCCCCCTTGGGCCCTTCATAACGAATGATCACGACGTCACCGCGCTCGATGCCGCCCTTTTCGAGCGCCGCCAACATCGCCTCCTCGGAATCGAACACGCGGGCAGGCCCCGTGAACGACAGCCCTTCCTTGCCCGTGATCTTCGCCACTGAGCCGCCGGGGGCGAGGTTGCCGAAGAGTATCTGGATATGGGCGGTCTCTTTGATGGGCTGATTCCATGGCCGGATCACCTGCTGCCCCTCATGCAGGGGCGCCGCCTCCGCGAGGTTCTCGGCCACGGTCTTTCCAGTCACCGTGAGGCAATCGCCATGGATGATGCCCTTCTCCCACAGGAGCCGCATGACGGCGGGCACGCCGCCGGCCAGATGCAGGTCCTCCATCACGTACTTGCCGCTCGGCTTCAAATCGGCGAGCAGGGGCACCCGGTCGCTCACGGCCTGGAAATCCTCCAAGGTGAGGTTCACGTCCACGGCGCGGGCCATCGCCAACAGATGCAAGACCGCGTTGGTCGATCCGCCGAGCACCATGACCACAGCGAGCGCGTTCTCGAAGGCCTGGCGCGTCATGATGTCACGCGGTTTGATGTCGCGCTCGAGCAACATGCGCACCACGGCGCCGGCGCGGCGGCATTCCTCGCGCTTGGCAGGCTCCACGGCGGGCGTGGACGAGCTATAGGGTAGGCTCATCCCTAAGGCCTCGATCGCCGCGGCCATGGTATTGGCCGTATACATGCCCCCGCAGGCCCCCGGCCCCGGGCACGCATGGCGGATGACGTCGCTGCGTTCGTCTTCGGTCATCTTACCGACCAGGAAGGCGCCATAGGCCTGGAAGGCCGACACGATGTCCAAGGTCTCGCCATGCGCGTGCCCGGGCTTGATCGAGCCGCCATAGATCATGAGCCCCGGGCGGTTCACGCGCGCCATACCGATGATGCATCCGGGCATGTTCTTGTCGCACCCGGGCAATGTGATCTGGGCGTCGTACCACTGCGCGCCCATGATGGTCTCGATCGAATCGGCGATCAGATCGCGCGACTGCAGCGAGAAACTCATCCCGTCCGTACCCATGGACATGCCATCGGAGACCCCGATGGTGTTGAAGCGCATACCGATAAGGCCCGACTCGGTCACCCCCTCTTTGACAAGGCCTGCGAGGTCCAAAAGATGCATGTTGCAGGTATTGCCTTCGAACCACACGCTGCCGATACCGACCTGCGCCTTGTCCATGTCGGCGGGCACAAGCCCCGTGCCGTACAACATCGCCTGCGAAGCGCCCTGTGATTTGGGTCCGGTGATCTTTGCGCTGTAACGGTTAAGCTTTATCATATGTCCTCCACGGGGCCGCCATTGTAACGACCAAGGCGCCAACCCGACAACCGATAGCCACCCGAAGCCGCCGCCTATGACCGAAACCCTCGTGCGCATCTCCAAATTGCTGGCCGCGCGCGGGGTCTGTTCGCGACGCGAGGCTGACCATTACCTGGAACAGGGCCTTGTGCGGGTCGATGGACGTCCGGCGGTCCTCGGCGAGCGCGCCGCCCCCGACGCGCGCATCACGCTGGCACCCGGGGCGCGCGCCCGGCAAGAGCGCCGCATCACGATCCTCATGAACAAGCCTTTGGGCTACGTCTCCGGGCAACCGGAGAAGGGTTATCAAAGCGCGCATGTCCTTTTGACGCCCGAGGCCTACGCGGGGCCCGCCCCGCCCCCACGCGTCCCCCAAGGGCTCGCCATTGCCGGACGCCTCGATATCGACTCCCAAGGCCTGCTCGTACTCACCGAGGATGGCCGCGTCGCGCGGCTTTTGATCGGCGGCAACGCCATCGAAAAGGAATACCACGTTCGCGTCGACGCCCCCATCGACGACGCCGCACTGGAGGTCCTGCGGGGTCCGCTCGCCCTCGATGGCAAACCCCTGCGGCCCGCAGGTATCGAGCGCTTGGGCGCCGATGCCCTGGCCATGACCTTGACCGAGGGCCGCAAGCGCCAGATCCGGCGCATGTTGAAGCTCGTGGGGCACGAGGTGCGGGGCCTGAAGCGCGTGCGCATCGGTCGTATCCGCCTGGGGGGCCTGAAACCCGGGCAGTGGCGCGTCTTGGCTACGGGCGAGCGCTTCTAGGTGTACAAAAGCCTACGACCCTGGCTCTTCCGTGCGCCACCCGAGACTGCCCACAAGGCGGCGCTCGTGACCTTGCGCGCCCTCGGGCTTTTCGCAGGCGACCCGCGCGCCAAAGCGCCCCGACTTTCTGTGACTGCCTTGGGCCTCGAGTTCAACAATCCCCTGGGGCTTGCTGCAGGCTTCGACAAAAACGGTTGCGCCATCCGGGGCCTGGCCGCGCTTGGTTTCGGCTTCCTCGAGGTGGGGACGGTCACGCCGCGCGCCCAGCCCGGCAATCCCCGGCCCCGGCTCTTCCGCCTCCCCGAACAACGCGCGCTCATCAATCGGCTCGGCTTCAATAACGATGGCATGGATCAGCTGGCCGCGCGCCTACGGACTTCGCGCCGACCAGTGCCCATCGGCGTGAACATCGGCAAAAATCGTGATACGCCACTACCCCGTGCCGTCGACGATTACCGACTCGGCTTTGCGGCGCTCGCCCCCTACGCCGACTACATCACCGTCAACCTGTCCTCACCTAACACCCCGGGGCTGCGCGCCCTCCAGGAACCCGAGCGCGCACGCGAACTGCTGGGGGCCTTACACGAGGACCGGGCGGCACTCGAACGCCGCAGCGGCCGGCGGGTGCCGATCGCGGTGAAGATCGCGCCCGACTTCGCGCCCGAGACGCTCGAAACGCTGCTCTGTGTCCTAAAGGAGGTCGCGTGCGACGCGGTCATTGCCACCAATACGACCGTGGAGCGCCCCGGCATGGGGCATTTGCGCACAGCGAAAGAGCAAGGGGGCTTGAGCGGGGCCCCGCTCGGCCCCCGCGCCCGGGAGATAATATCTAAGGTTTTCAATGCCTTGCCGGAAATTCCCATCATTGGAGTCGGTGGCATAGTTGATGCAGCAGAAGCTTGGAAGCATTTGCTGGCGGGCGCGTCCCTCCTGCAGATCTATACGGGCCTGATCTATGAAGGCCCGGGACTCGTGCACGCGATACTCGCCGGACTCGGTGATCGCATCCGTGCGACGGGCCATGATGACTTCGCTAGCGCGCTTTCCGCGGCCCGCCGGAACCTTTCGTCCGGAGAAGAGCCGAATATGGTAAAATTGTCATGAAAACGAGCTATCCTCGAAGTTGACGCTAAAAAACGCGAACAGACAGTGGAAAGCGAGGTAAGAGATAATGACGGATGTCAGAAACAAGATCGTGATCGAAGGGGTAACCGAGGACGGCCGCACCTTTAGACCGAGCGATTGGATAGAGCGCATCAGTGGCAGCCTTTCAACCTTCGGCATGGACCGCCGTATCCGCTACTCGCACTACGTGCAACCGCAGGTGATCGACGGCCGTAAGTGCCTAGTTGTCGACCCGGAACTGAGGGGCGTGAACCCGAGCGCGTTCAGTTTCCTCGTGGACTTCGCGCGCGGGAACAAGCTCAAGATCCACGGACTCGACGGCGGCGGGGACGCCACCGAGCGTCATCAGCCCCGCCTCTGCCCGGCTTAACCGGCGTCCAGACCGTACGAGACGAGCCCATCGGCGAGCTTGGGCTCGAACCAGGTGGACTTCGGCGGCATCACCTCGCCTTGGTCTGCGACCGCCATGAGGTCCGCAAGACTTGTCGGATGCAGCGTAAACGCCACACCACCGCCCCGGTCCACACGTTCGGCTAAGGCCGCCGGTCCGCGGATACCCCCCACAAAATCAATGCGCTGATCTCGCCGCGGGTCGGTGATCCCAAAAAGCGGCGCCAATACGCGCTCCTGCAAGAGGCTCACGTCCAAGCGTGCCACCGGGTCCTTGGGTAAGACGCCACGCAGCCGCAGCCGGTACCAGCGCCCGTCCACATACATCCCAAACTCGGCATTCGCTGCCGGCCGTACCGGGGCGTGCTCGGGGATCACCTCAAAGATCGGCGTCAGAACCTCTTTTAGTCTCTCGACGGTCTGGCCGTTTAAGTCGGTGACCACACGATCATAGTTCAGGATCTGCATCTCGTTATCCGGGAACAGCACCGACAAGAACCACTGGTGCGGCCCTTCGCCGGCCCCGCGACTCCCGGCCACGATGCGGGCTGCCGCCGTGCGATGATGGCCATCGGCTATATAGATCCGCGGGAGCCTCTCGAAGGCCACGGTGAGCGCGTCCACGAGACCCTTATCGGCTATGACCCATAAACGGTGACGAACGCCCTGCAAGACCGCATCAATGGCCGCCGGGCCTTCTGAGGCCCGCGCGAGCAAGGCGGCGATCCCGGGGTCGGCCCGGAAGGTGAGAAACGCAGGCCCCGTCTGCGCATTTAAGGCCTCAATATGTCGCACCCGGTCGCGCTCCTTGTCGGGACGCGTGAGTTCGTGACGACGGATGCGTCCCTGCGCATAGGCATCCACCGAGGCGGTGGCCACGAGGCCCTTCTGCACATGATCGCCCATCGTCAGTTCGTAGCAGTAGTAACAGGGCGTCGGGTCTTCGGTCAGCACCTCGCGCCGCAGGCGGGCAAAGTTCTCCGCAGCCTGACGGAACACCGCCTCATCGGTGGGCGCGGTGCCCTCGGGCAAGTCGACCTCGGCCTTGGAGACCCGCAAAAAGCTCAAAGGGCGGCCGATCACGGCCTCGCGGGCCTCGGCACTGCTCAACACATCGTAGGGTGGCGCAATAACGGCGGCGGCGTGTGCGGCGGCGGGCCGCAGACCGCGAAAAGGACGTATGAGACTCATGAGGACCCCTGAAGCGAGAAGGCCGCCATTCAAACCCATTTCCTGGCGCAAGTAAACGGGCGTGGGCGGCACCAACCTGTACCTTTGTCGCCGATCGGCTATCGACGGCCACACCGTTCGGCGCTACAAACACGCATGCTCATAATAACGCGAAAACGCGGTGAACGAATCGTGATCGACCTGGACCCCGCCGCCGACCCCGAGACGCGAGCCGCCGACCTGTTCGCTCAAGGACCGCTCGAGATCCTCCTCGTGGAAACCGCGCGCGGCTCGGCCCGTCTTGCTATCGCCGCGGCACGGTCCTTGACGGTACGCCGCGCACCGTCGCGCGACCCCTCGGATACCCCGTGAATCCGCGCTAGACCCGTGCGAGGCGTCTTCCCAGTGGGCACAAACCCGGCGCACAGGATCGCCGACCACACACGGCTGCCGCCGAGCGCGCCGCGCTTCTCCAGCCCGCCGCCGCCGGCTATAATGGGACTATGAGTTTTTTCGACAAGCCCGCCCTTCAGTACGTCACAGGCCCCCACCCCCATTACGCGTTCATCTGGCTCCACGGGCTTGGCGCCGACGGTTACGATTTCGCGAGCTTCGCCGAGACCTTCGCCGACACCACCGACAAGGCCATACGCTTTATCTTCCCGCATGCCCCCATCCAGGCCGTGACTTTGAATGGCGGGGTGCGCATGCCGGCCTGGTTCGATCTCTACGGCACCCGCCCCGAAGACATGCAGGACGAAGCCGGGATCCGACGCGCGGCCGATGCCGTCACGCATCTGATCGCGGAACAGAAAAAATACGGCATACCCGCGGAACGCGTGGTCCTGGGTGGCTTCTCGCAGGGCGGGGCGGTGGCGCTGTATACGGCCCTCACCGGCCCAAAGCCCCTGGCCGCCGTCATTGGGCTCTCGACCTATCTGCCTCTTGCCCGTCACTTCGCAGCAGGCGTGCCGCCCATCAATACGGCCACGCCCGTGTTCCTAGGCCACGGCATCGACGACGCCATGATCCCCTATCCCTTCGCCGAAAAGACCCGGGCTGTGCTCGAGGCGCGCGGGATCGAGGTTGCGTTTCATACCTACCCGATCGAGCATAGCGTGAGCGACACCGAGATTGGCGACCTCCATGCCTTTCTCACCAAGACCCTGAGGCACGCCGATCTTGGCGCATCGTCCGTAAACCGTTAAGATCGCACACCCAATCCCACAGCGACAGCCGTCAACTACCCCGTCCCGAAGGGCGGAGCTTGGAGGTGAACACCAAAAGGCTCGGTTGACCAGGGGGGCCGGGAAACCGGCAGACGTGGGTAACGGGTCGTTCAGACCCACTCCGGGATGCTTCCTCAGTCGCGGACACTGGAAGGTTGGGATCATATTGTAGGCCGTGGACGACCCCCGTTTCGTGGGGGCATGGCCTATGCTCCCCCCTGTAAAGGGGGTAAAGGCGAAAGGCAAAGCGCCGAAGGTCCCCGCCGCCTCCGCAAGAAGGGAGCCGGTTGCCCACAACCCCGAGGGGAGATGCTCCGAAAGGAGCGCGTCACAAGGCCCGTAAGGGCTGTTTGCCAAGAGAGCGTTTATGGCCGTTTTTGTGTTGGACAAAAGACTGGTGCAAGACATCCATCACCGCTTCTGCACCCTGACCCAGCGCGCGGACGGCTATGGATATTCGTGGGTCAAGATAGCATGGACACAAGGAGATGCGGGAACAGGGGCGGCTTACGCCGCCGCGCTATCCCTCCCCGGCCTGATGGGCCGTAGGCCATCCGGCCTACAATGTACGGCCCACAATGACGCCGGGGTTTCCCGCGCAAACGGATGACGACCATCAGCATTCGGCGCGACGACCGCGCGACGACCATCCATCGCTTCCCCGCCGAGTGGGAGCCTCAGTCCGGCGTCATGTTGACTTGGCCCCACAGCCACGGCGACTGGGCCCCGGTCCTCAAGGAAGCCGATGCGACCTTCGTCGCTATCGCCTGTGCCATCGCGCGCCACGAGCCCGTGCTCATCACAGCCTACGACGAAGACCATCGCGCGGGGGTGCTCGCGGCCTTGCGCGAAGCGCGCGCCAACATGGCGCGGATACGTGTCTTCCTCGCCCCCTCGAATGACGTCTTCGTGCGCGACCACGGCCCGCTTACGGTAGAAGCCGAAGCGGGAGTGTTGCTCCAGGATTTCACCTTCAATGGCTGGGGACGCAAGTACGCCCACAGCGAAGACGACGCCCTCACCCGCACCCTGCACGCCCAGGGGGCCTTCGGCGCGACACGCCTTGAGTCGACCGATTTTGTGCTCGAAGGCGGGAGCGTCGAATCGGACGGTGCCGGCACGCTGCTCGTCACCGCAAGCTGTCTGCTGTCGCCTGCGCGCAATCCGAAGCGAAGCGCTGCCGACATCGAGGAGATCCTCAAGGAAAGGCTCGCTGCACGGCGTGTCCTCTGGCTCCATCACGGCTATCTCGCGGGCGATGACACCGACGGCCACATCGACACGCTCGCGCGCTTCTGCGATGCGGACACCATCGCCTATTGCGCCTGCCCCTGGCCCGACGATGAACACTACCCGGAGCTCAAAGCTATGGAAGAGGAGCTGCGAGCGCTCTCCACCGCCACCGGTGCGCCCTACCGCCTCGTTGCGCTCCCATGGCCCGCTGCAAAACTCGACGCCACAGGCGAGCGCATGCCCGCCACCTATGCCAATTTTCTCATCATCAACGGCGCGGTACTGGTGCCCACCTATAATGATCGTCAGGATGCCGAGGCCTTACGCGTGGTTGGGGGCTGCTTTCCCGGACGCGAGGTGATCGGCATCCCCGCGCTTACCCTGATCGCCCAGCACGGCAGTCTGCACTGTGCCACCATGCAATTGCCGCAGGGCATCCTGCCCGAAACAAGCACCGCCGTAGTGGGGACGCCATGACCGTCGCAATAACAGTCGCACTTATCCAGCATGGCGGCGGCGGCGGCCCGGCGGAGGTGTGGGCGCGGATCGAGACGGGGCTTAGGCAGGCGCGCGCGCAGGGCGCGGACCTGGCGGTGCTTCAGGAACTCCACAATGGGCCCTATTTCTGCCAGTGGGAGAACCCCACCGAATTCGCCCGCGCTGAACCGATCCCGGGCCCTTCGACCGAACGCCTGGGCGCCCTTGCCAAAGAACTCTCACTCGTCATCGTAGGCTCCTTGTTCGAACGACGCACGGGTGGCCTCTATCACAATACCGCCGTCGTGCTCGAACGCGACGGCCGTCTCGTCGGCCGCTATCGGAAGATGCACATCCCGGAGGACCCGGGCTTCTACGAGAAGTACTACTTCACCCCCGGCGACCTGGGCTTTACCCCTATCGACACAAGCGTGGGGCGTTTGGGCGTACTTGTCTGCTGGGACCAATGGTATCCCGAGGCGGCGCGGCTCATGGCGCTCGCCGGCGCCGACATGCTCGTGTACCCCACCGCCATCGGTTTTGATCCGCGCGACGACGAAGCCGAGAAGGCCCGCCAGAAAGAGGCCTGGGAGCTCGTCCAGCGTGCCCATGCGGTAGCTAACGGCCTGCCGGTGCTGGCCGTCAATCGCTGCGGACACGAGTCCGACCCGAGCGGCACGACACCCGGAATCGCCTTCTGGGGCGGGAGCTTCGTATGCGGACCACAAGGCGAGTGGCTTGCGCGCGCCGGTGACGCATCCGCGGTTCTCATCGCACGCATCGATCCTCTGCGTACCGAAACGACCCGCCAGATCTGGCCATTTTTGCGCGACCGCCGCATAGACGCCTACGCCGATCTCCAGAAGCGCTACCGCGATTGATCACGCCCGCCCTCTACGAGGCCTGTGCGCGCCTGCTGGCCGATATCCTCGGGAGTCCGGGTGCGGCTGACGGGCGCATGGATCGCTTCTTTCGCGCCCAGCCCCGTCTCGGACCCAAGGAGCGCGGCGCCATCGCCGAGATCGTCTATGGGAGCCTGCGGCACCACCGTCTCCTCTGCGCGCTCGCCGAAAACTCGGAGCCACGCGCGGTTATCGCCGCCTGGCTTGCTGGCTTCGAGGCTTACACGGCTCGCCAACTCGCAGCCTTAGGCGTCCCGCACCCCGAAGCGCTCGTGGTCCGCATACGCGCCGACCGGACCCCTCTTCCGTTTGCGGTACGGAGCAGCCTCCCCGACTGGTTCGCTGCGCGCCTGCGCGCCCTGCTCCCAGCCTCGGAGGTGCAGGCGGCAGCCGACGCCCTTCTCGAGCCCGCACCCCTCGATGTGCGCGCCAACACCCTAAAGACCGATCGCGCGCCACTCCAGCAATCCCTCGCCGCCGCAGGCCATGATCTGCAGCCCACGCCTCTCTCACCCTGGGGCCTGCGCCGTACGTCGCGCGCCAGCCTCTTTCGGACGGACGCCTTCGCCTCCGGCCAGTTCGAGGTGCAAGACGAAGGCAGCCAGATCATCGCCCCGCTCTTGGAGCCCCGCCGCAGCGAACGCATCGTCGACTATTGTGCGGGCGCCGGCGGCAAGACCCTGCATCTGTCAGCCCTGCTTGCCAACACCGGCATGCTCTACGCCTTCGATACCTCACAAAAACGTCTGGATCGACTGCGTGAGCGCGCCGCGCGCGCTGGTTGCGACAACATCCGCATCCAGACCCTGGGGGCCGGTCACGATGGGCGCATCAAGCGCCTCTACGGGAAAATCGATCGCGTTCTGGTCGACGCCCCATGCAGCGGCACCGGGACCCTGCGCCGAAGCCCCGACGCCAAATGGCGGCTCGCCGAGGCACGTATCGCAACCCTGGCCCGCGAGGCCCGCCAGATCCTGAGTGAGGCCGCGCGGCTCGTGCGCCCCGGCGGACGGCTGGTCTATGCGACCTGCAGCCTGCTGAAAGAAGAAAACGAAGAGGTCATTACCGACTTCCTGGCCGAACACGGCCAGTACACCGTGATCGATGCCCGCGAGATCCTCACCCGGCGCGGCATCGCGCTGCCACCCCGAACCCCCGACGAGGGTCCCGCTCTGCGCCTCTGGCCACATCGCCACAAGACAGACGGCTTCTTCGCCCAGGTCTTACAAAGAGCCTAGGGGGCGCCAAGCCCTATCCGGATCCCTTCCGCAAGAAAAAACGGGCCGCTCACGCAATGGGCCCATTCACCGCGCCTTAAATTCAACGCCCACGCTGAGCCGCGCGTGCGTAGCACGCATCTGACTCAGGACTTACATTCCGTAGGTCGACGAACGAATATCCCCTGTGGTCTCGTGACGTCAGGGCTTGCAGGGTGCTTCAGCGCCAATAGGAGGTTTGGTTTCCGTCTCCCATTCGCGGAAGAGTTTCTGCACGCTACGGTAATTGTCGATGGCAATCTGCAGAAAAGTGGCCTGCCGTGGCGAAACCACGCGAGGGACGAGCTTACCCTCTAAGGCAACTGTGGAGAACACTGAACGGTTGGGCGTGACAGGCGCACGATCCACGTCGAAGAAAGGGCCCCGCAGTCCACGAGCGCGTGCGGGAAGTGGTTTTCGGCCTTGATGGATGGTGGACGCGAATCCCTTCTCTGAGGCGCCTGCCATCTGCGGCAAACAAAAATCCCGGCACCTGCGTGCCTTAGTCCGCGCCGCACCCAGCTTCGCACGAGTATCCCACCGCACGCAGGCGACGGTTCGAAACGGCATGATCCGGATGGCCGCTTGCGCTACGGACGCGCGCAGCGGGAGCCGCTCTTTGCAAACGGGCTTCCCGCCTTAGGCGTGGCGCAAGGCGCGCACCCGCTCCTGACGCCTATCACGTGCTCGGGCGCCTAGCAACGAACGTCCTGCTCGCGAGATGAGCGCGACACAGGATGCGGACCGGCCTGCGCCGATCCTGCCTAAGCCCGTGTTGCCTCTAACGCGGCAACACGCGCGCGGCTTGCATTCCCTTGGGCCCCTGGGTCGATTCGAACTCGACCTTTTGACCCTCGGCAAGCGTCTTGAACCCTTCTCCCTCAATGGTCGAGAAATGGACGAACACGTCTGCGCTGCCATCGCTCGGTGTAATAAAGCCGAAACCCTTCGCTTCGTTAAACCACTTCACGGTACCGGTCTGCATAAAAACCTCTTTTCCATTGCCTTCCCGCCTCGCGGGTGATTCGGGTATGCGCCATCGGCGCCTCGAACAGCGAGACACACCATGCCGCTACGTTCCAAGGAACGCAAAATTTATGCTACGTCAACCGCAGCCCCAAAACAATCCTAACCCGTATCGTCAACATTTCCCGGAACCGGGCGGCGCAAGCGGCCTGCAGACCATAGCGCAGGCAAGATAGGCTCACGGCGGGAGACTTGTTAGAATGGCGCCCGGCCTGTGATGCCGCCTTAAGGACTATTCATGATCGTCGTCTTGAAATCCCACGTAACCAAAAACAGCCCTGAGTTCCAGGAACTCATGGCATTTCTCGGGCAAAAGCCTGGCATTACCCTGCGCGTGCACGAAGAGACCGGGGCCCTCGTCACCCTCACTGAGGTCTATCTGATCGGGGATACGAGCGCGTTTGACTCCCATGAGCTTGAGACCCTCCCGGGCGTCGAGCGGGTGGTCAGCATAGAAGAGGAGTATCGGATATTGGGTCGCCATCACGACGATCAACGCCCGACAGGCTTTGAATACAAGGGCGTACGCTTCGGCCAGGACACGCTGAACGTCTTTGCGGGTCTCTGTGCGGTCGACAACCCCGCGCACGTCGAAGAGATGATGAAGGCGTTGGTGGAGAATGGCCAGGTCTGTACCCGCATGGGGGCTTACAAGCCGCGCACCAACCCCTACTCCTTCCAGGGACATGGCGCGTCCTGCCTTCCCTGGGTCTTCGATCTGGCCGGCAAGCACGGCATCCGCGTGATCGCCATGGAGATTACCCACGACTCGCACCTCGACGAGATTCGCGAGGCCCTGGAACAGACAGGATCGCCGACCGGTGTCATGCTCCAGATCGGCACCCGCAATACGCAGAACTTCGAGCTCCTGAAGATCGTGGGCCGCCAACACGAGTTCCCAATCCTCTTGAAGCGCGGCTTCGGTATCACCCTCGAGGAGTCCTTGAACGCCGCCGAGTACATCGCAAGCGAAGGCAACCGCAACGTCATCTTCGGGCTGCGCGGCATGAAGACCAATATGGGCGACCCGCACCGCAACTTCGTGGATTTCGCGCATGTGCCAGTGGTCAAGCGCCTGACTCGTATGCCTGTATGCATCGATCCTTCGCACTCGGTGGGATCGCGGGATCGCGGACCGGACGGGCTCCTGGACATTCAGCAGGTGACGGCTCAGGGCATCATCGCCGGCGCCAACATGGTGCTGGTCGACTTCCACCCCGACCCGAAGACCGCCCTGGTCGATGGGCCGCAGGCCCTGCTGTTGCGCGAACTGCCTTATTTCCTCGAGGACATCGCGATCGCCCGCGACGCCTACCTGCGCCGCACCAAGGCGGCGGCGCACTTCCTCGCCAAACAGCCGGCCTGACGTATTGGGACAGGGCCACCGAGACCTCCAGGGTCCGGTGGCCGCCCCGCTACCCCACGGTCCCGGGATAATCGCGAAGCTTGGGACCCACGTACAGCTGGCGGGGGCGGTCTATCCCGTGGCTCGAGTCTTGATGCAGCTCGAGCCACTGGCTGACCCAACCTGCGGTCCGCGCCACAGCGAACACTGCAGTAAACATCTTGGTCGGTATCCCCATCGCCCGCAGGAGTATCCCCGAGTAGAAATCTACGTTCGGGTACAGCTTGCGCTCGATAAAATATTCGTCGCGCAGCGCAATCTCTTCGAGCTCCAGGGCCACCGCCATCAAGGGGTCGTTTTCGAGACCGAGATGCGCTAGAACCTCGCGCGCGCTCTCTTGGATAACACGCGCCCTGGGGTCGAAATTCTTATAGACCCTGTGGCCAAAACCCATAAGACGGAAGGGGTCGCTCTTGTCCTTGGCGCGGGCGATGGCCTTGGGGATGTTCTCCGGCGTGCCAATTTCGAGCAACATCTTGACCACTTCCTCGTTTGCGCCGCCATGCGCCGGACCCCAGAGGCTCGCGATGCCTGCGGCGATGCAGGCAAACGGGTTGGCCCCGGAGGATGCAGCCATGCGCACTGTGGAGGTCGAGGCGTTCTGCTCGTGATCGGCGTGCAGAATCAAGATCCTATCCATGGCCCGCACCTGGACCGGGTCCACCACGAAGTCCCTGTTGGGCATGCCAAACAGCATCTGCATGAAATTGCCGGCGTAATCGTATTCATTCCGCGGATAACGAAGCGGGCGCCCAGTGCTATAGGTGTAGCTTGCCGCGGCGATGGTCGGCATCTTGGCGACCAGCCGGATGGCTGCGTTTACGCGCTGCTGCGGATCGCGCATGTCCATATCATCGTGATAGAACGCCGACAGGGCGCCCACGACACCCACCATGACCGCCATCGGATGCGCGTCGCGGCGGAAACCGCGGTAGAAGCTGATCACCTGCTCGTGCAGCAGATTGTGCTGACTCACGGAATCCCGAAACGCCTTCCCTTCGGCCACCGAGGGCAACTCACCGAACATCAGGAGATGGGCGACCTCCAGAAAGCGGCTCTTCTCGGCGAGCTGCTCGATCGGATAGCCCCGATAGGCCAGGATGCCGGCATCGCCATCCACGAAGGTGATGGCGCTCTTGCAAGACGCCGTCGAACGATAACCAGGGTCATAGGCCAGAATCCCGTGGCGCCCATAGAGCGACTGGATATCCACGGCCTGCGGACCGAGCGTCCCTTCGAGGATGGGCAGGCTCGCATCTCCCGCCTCCTCCCCTACGACCGCGTTCACGTATTTCGTCACAACCCCTCCTTACTTACGGGCATATAGCCACTTGATAACCCCGTCTTCGGCCCGGAACCCCCGCTCCGTATCGGCCGCCGGGTAATTCTCGAGAACTACGACGATATAGCGCCGCCCGCCACGCTGCAGATAGCCCGCCAGGGTGTCCACGCCATCAATCGTGCCGGTCTTGCCGTGAAGGTGGCCTACCACCGGCGACCCCAGGAAACGGTAACGCAAGGTTCCGTCGATCCCAGCTATTGGCAAGGACGAGACATATTCGGGCATGTAACGCCCATTATAAGCGTAACGGAGTATCCGTCCCACTTCGGCGGCCGTGATCCGCTCGGAACGCGACAGCCCGACACCGTTGCGCAACACGAGGTGCGGCAGACGCAGATCATGGCGGGCAAGCCACGCGCGCATGACGGCAAGCCCCTTCGCCGTGGTGCCCGGCAGGCCCTCCTTGACCGCCCCGAGCGTCATGACGAGCAGCCGCCCCATCACGTTGTTGCTGTACTTATCCACACTGCGCAGGATGTCGGCGAGCGGCCGGGAGTGGACCTGATACAAGAGCCGTGCGCCCGGCGAAATCCGCCCGGTCTTGAAGCCGCCGTGCAACACCCCGCCCTGTTCACGCCAGAGCTCGGCGAAGACCCCCGAGACATAGCGGCGATCGCTGTCGGTGACTCGATAGAGGTGCTGGAGCCCGCAGGCGCGCGGATAACGCCCCTGAAAGATGGCGAGATTGCCCCATGCTTCGTGCGCGATACGGAGATGAACTCGGGCGCGCCAGTCGCCGCAGGGCCCGTCGACCGGCCGCAAGCGATTGACGACGCGCAGCGTAGTCGGGGACGGATCAGGGAGAATGCGGACCTGGGAGATCCCTGGCAGAAACCGAAACTCGACTGCCTGGAAATTGACGAGCAGCGCCTGCGGGCGCACGTTGTAGGTTCGGTCACGCAAACCATCGAAGGCCCCGCGCCGCGCCTGCGGGGCATGCAGGTAATGCTGATCGAGTACGACATTGCCTTCGATGTCGTGTATGCCAAGCCTCCGCAACCCATGCAAGAGATCCCAGAACGACTTCGTAATGAGGTAAGGGTCCCCTCCCCCGCGCAAGTAGAGATTGCCGTGGAGGACCCCGTGAACGATAGGTCCGCGTGCGTAGGCGCCCGTCCGCCACGTATAGCTGGGCCCAAGCGTATACAGGCTCACGAGTGCTGTCACAAGCTTCATAACCGAGGCCGGATCACGCGGCGTGTGCGCCCGGTAGGCGAGGATAGGCCTGCGGGCGTGGATGCGTTGCAGATAAATGCTGATGCCGTCTAAAGGGACGTGCTCGCGCGCAAAGAGCGTCCGCAAGGCTAAGGGCAAGGGGTCGGCCGCGACGAGTCCCGACACAAAGAGCGCGCAGAGCGCCAGGACCGGGAGCCAAGGCGACTTTTTCATACGCACCTCTCAAAGGCAAGCGCTGCCCCACC
Source organism: Acidiferrobacter sp. (assembly GCF_054609335.1). Taxonomy (NCBI): domain Bacteria; kingdom Pseudomonadati; phylum Pseudomonadota; class Gammaproteobacteria; order Acidiferrobacterales; family Acidiferrobacteraceae; genus Acidiferrobacter; species Acidiferrobacter sp. Next base: position 34,297 of record NZ_JBTRWP010000014.1, read on the forward strand.
GGGAGACAACGCGCAAGCGCGCTCGGGGGCGACCGGCCAAGTCTTTACGCCACGCACGATGCGCGTTGGATGATGCCATAGGGTCTTGACCGCCTGATTGGCGGGTGGCTGGATCACGATCCGGGGTATCAAGGGCTTGCACATACGATTCGAGGTCTTCGGCTGTGATCGAGGGTGATTGGCGGGCCTAGTATGGCGTCTCGCCCCTGAGCCTGCAAACCGCGCCCGGACCGTCGTGTCCGTGGCCCCGACGCCCGTCAAAGGTTATAATGGCCGCATACCAAGGAAGGAGTCCGCGTGCGTGCCAAGACCCTCGGGCCACAATGCGACACACACCCCCCACAATCGCTACCGTTCGATGTATATCGCCCCTGTATCCCGGCAATGGATGGTACGCGACCCGATGATCGCGCCCGTGACAGCGTGAAGCTTCTGGATCCGGCAAGACCTTTGGAGCGCTTCTGGGAGAAGCTCGCGGCCGCGCGCGAGCGCCTGCTGATCTTGGATTACGACGGCACCCTTGCCCCATTTACCGCTCATCGTGACGACGCCACGCTCTACCCTGGGGTCGCCCCCTTACTTCTCGACTTGCAACGGCAAGGGACCCGTATCGCCTTTGTCACCGGCCGTCCCGCCGAGGAACTCGCGCGACGGCTGCCGCTCTCCGCCGTGGAAATATTCGGGGCCCATGGGCAAGAATATCGTGCGGCAAGCGGTACGCTGACCCGTACACCTCTCACCTTACAGGCGCGGACATGGCTCGACGAAGCCGCGGGACGTATCGCCGCCCACGGTTTTGAGCGAGCGCTCGAGCGCAAGCACGGGACCGTGGCGGTTCATTGGCGACGCGAGGACCAAGGCGGTCAGGCGCGGCTTAACGCCCTCGCCGCAGATCTCGCCCAGGAGCTGCCCGGGGACGTCCAAGGATTGGCCTTCGATGGGGGATATGAATTCCGTGCCCGCGGCCGCGACAAAGGCACGGCGATCGCCGAGCTTTCCGCGCACCACCCGCAAGCGCTCATGGCTTATCTCGGTGATGACCTCACAGACGAGGATGCCTTCGCCGCTCTACCACAAGACGGCCTTGCCGTCCTCGTGCGCGCCCAGCCACGACCCACGCGCGCCCACCTATGGCTGCACCCACCGGACGAGCTGCTCGCCTTCCTGGGCGCGTGGATAACGGCGGCGCAATGATGATCCCGTATCCTTGGCACATCGAAGCCGAGCGGCTCACCCGCGACCACTTCTCAGGACACTCGGCGCTCTCGTGGCTTATCGCTGCCCTACTTTTCATTGCGGTCTTCGCTGGACTTAAGGCCGCAGTGCATGTGAGCCGAAAGGCGCTGCGGATGGCGAGCCGCCATCGCATCGGCTTGCCTGCGCTCCTCGAGCGCACGGTGAGCAAGACGAGTTCCTGGCTTCTCGCCACCCTCGCCTTCGTCGCCGCCTCCGAACGCCTGAACCTGGCGTCGCCTACACGCACGCGGCTCATCGACATCGGCGCCACCGCCCTGTTCATCCAGCTTGCCCTCTGGGGACACGCCTTCATAAGAGCTGGCACCGACCACTATCGGACCAAGACCGGCGACGGCGAACGGGTGACGGTCGTAGTCGCGCTCGGACTGATCGCGACGATCCTCCTGTGGGTCATCATTACGCTTGCCGCCTTAAACAATCTCGGCGTGAATGTCACGGCGCTGCTCGCAGGCTTTGGTGTAGGCGGTGTCGCGGTCGCGCTCGCACTGCAAACCACGCTCGCCGATTTCCTTGCATCCTTGTCCATCCTATTCGACAAACCGTTCGTCTTAGGGGACTACATCGCCATAGACACCTTTGCGGGCACAGTCGAGCATATCGGTCTCAAAACGACGCACTTACACAGCGCCACAGGCGAGCAAATCATCATCGCGAATTCCGATCTCGTAAAGAGTCGCGTGCGTAACTACAAGCGGATGCGCGAGCGCACGCTGATGTTTACACTCTATCTCACTTATGAAAATCGCCACGAGGCCTTGGCGAACGCGACTAGGGTTGCGGAAGACGTCATAAAGAGCGACGGCCGCGTCCGGTTCCTGCGGGCCTACCTCAAGGATTACCAACCCCAGGGACTCGTCTTCGAGGTGGCGTACGTGGTGAACGAAGATCATGCCGACGTCTACATGGATGTCCAGCACGCGATCAATCTGGCCTTATTCCGCGCCTTCCATGACCGCGGTATCGAATTCGTCCGCCCAGGAACAGTCAATATCCAATACGTACCCCCGGCGACGGCCAAGGAGCCGCAATGAACGACATGACGCATAGCAGCGGCCGGCTTGTTGTTGTATCCAACCGTTTACCCGTCATTGTAAAGCTGGTCGACGGCCATTGGACATTCACGCCGGGATCCGGCGGGCTCGTAAGCGCGCTTGCGCCGGTACTGCGCAACCGGGGCGGCATATGGATCGGATGGCCCGGCACAACCGAGGCCGACCCCGCGACGTTGTCTCGTCTCCTACAAGAGGCGACTCGTCATTCCGGATATACCTTGAAGCCCGTCATGCTCGACCAGCGTGATAAAGAGGACTTCTACTACGGCTTCGCAAATGAAGTCATATGGCCGCTCTTCCATGACCTGCAATCGCATTGCAATTTCGCGCCACGCTACTGGGAGGCCTATACCCGTATCAATCGCCGGTTCGCCGACGTCATTATGCAAACCACACGCCCCGGGGACTTCATCTGGATACACGACTACCACCTGATGAACGTGGGCCAGGAACTGCGCGCTCAGGGTGCTAGCGCCCGGACGGGCTTTTTCCTCCACATCCCGTTCCCGCCGCTCGATATCTATATGAAGCTCCCGTGGCGCTTCCCGCTTCTGCGCGCGCTCCTGGACTACGATTTGATCGGCTTCCAGACCTTGCGCGACCGGCGGAACTTTCTTCAGTGCGTGCGCCTTGTGGCCCCCGATATGTCTGTCACTGGGAAAGGACAGGTCGTCACGCTACGGGCCGGTAATCGCGAGCTGCGGGTCGGCACCTTCCCGATCGGCATCGACTACCAGGAGTTCGCGCGCGAAAGCAAGGCCGAGCCCGTCATTCGCAAAGCCCGTGAACTTCACGAAGACCTCCCCGGTCGGCAGGTCATCCTAGGCGTGGACCGCCTCGATTACACCAAGGGCATCTGTCATAGATTCGAGGCTTTTCGTAACGCGCTCCAACGCTTCCCGGAATTGCATCACCGCACCACCTTGATTCAGGTTGTAGTGCCTAGCCGCGAGGACATCCCAAAGTACAACGCGCTCAAGATGGAGATGGAGCGACTCGTAGGCGAGATCAACGGCCAATTCACGCAATCGGGATGGGTCCCGATCCACTACATATTCCGGAGCTTGAGCCGCTTGGAGCTTCTCGCCTATTATCGGGCCTGCGAGATCGCCTTGATCACCCCACTCAAAGACGGCATGAACCTGGTCGCCAAGGAATTTTGCGCCGCGACCCCAGCCAACAACGGTGTATTGATACTTTCCGAGTTCGCGGGTGCGGCCGCTCAGCTGCAAAAAGGCGCCCTGCTCGTAAACCCCTACAATGTCGAAGAGGTCGCGGAGGCCATACAGCGCGCCATCGTCATGGGCCCCGGGGAGCGGCGCGCGCGCATGCATAAACTAAAGCGCTTCGTACGCCAGTATGACATTTTCTGGTGGGTGGACGCCTTTCTGCGCGCCGCCATAGCCAAGGATCTCAGTAACTTCCCGGTCCCCGAGGAGTACGTGCCGCATATGGAGACGATTTCGCTCTAACGGGAACCGCCGTACAGACTTGCGGTCACCGATTCGCGACCATCACGGGCGCGGGCGAGGCGGGAGCCGTCTGACATGTCAAGATTGTAGACCCTCGCGGACCCCGCTAGACTGCTCCCATGAAAATTCTGGACGGTCTCAACGATCAGCAACGCGAGGCCGTGCAACTTATCCATGGGCCCGTGCTTGTGTTGGCCGGCGCCGGTAGCGGCAAAACCACCGTCATCGCGCGTAAGATCGCCCACCTCATAACGCACGGCGGCTATGATGCCGCTCACATCGCCGCGGTCACCTTCACCAACAAGGCGGCGCGCGAGATGCGCGAGCGCGCATCGGCGCTGCTTCCCGCCAACGCCCGTCGCGGCCTGAGCGTCCTCACCTTTCATGCTCTGGGCCTCAAGATCATCCGCGAAGAGACCGAGGCGCTGGGTTTACGGCGCGGGTTCACGCTCCTTGATCCGCGCGACGCCGAAGCGCTCGTGAAGGAACTCTGCCGCGAGCGCCTGCGAACGGACAAGCCCCCAGAAGATGTGGCGCAGCGCATCCGTGCCTGGAAGGACGCCGCGATCATGCCGCAGCTCGCAGCGGAGGAGTCACCCGACGAGGGCGCGGTCTATGCCGACTACGTCGAGCGCCTACGCGCCTACAACGCCATAGACTTGGACGACCTGATCCTGCTTCCGGCGCGCCTCTTGAGCGACGATGCGGACGCCCGCGCTCGCTGGCGCGAGCGCCTGCGCTACCTCCTGGTAGATGAGTACCAAGACACCAACGATGCGCAATACCGGCTAGCACGCGCTTTAGCCGACCAGGCCTTCACCGCGGTGGGCGACGACGACCAATCGGTCTATTCCTGGCGCGGGGCACGCCCTGAGAATCTCATGCGGCTCGCACGGGACTGCCCGAATCTCACAGTCATCAAACTCGAGCAAAATTATCGCTCGACCGGACGGATCCTGAAGGCCGCCAATGCCGTGATCGGTAACAACCCCCACCTGTTCCCCAAGAAACTCTGGAGCGCGTTTGGCTTCGGCGACCCCCTGAAAGTCCTCGTCGCCGACGATGAAGAGCACGAGGCCATACGCGTCGTAACCGCACTCTTGCATGACAAATTCGTCCGCAAGGCCGATTTCGGCGATTACGCCATCCTCTATCGCAGTAATCATCAGGCGCGGCCGCTCGAACAGGTCTTACGCGAACACCGCGTGCCCTACTTCCTGAGCGGAGGGACTTCGTTCTTCGATCGCGTCGAGGTGCGGGACGCAGTCGCCTATATGCGCCTCATCCACAACCCCTCCGACGACTCTGCCTTCCTGCGGGTCTGCAACGTCCCCAAACGCGAGATCGGCCCCACGACCGTCGAACGACTGCGCGATTATGCGCACCGCCGTGGCCAATCCTTGTTGCGCTGTTGTCGCGAACTTGGGCTTGCGCAATACGTGGCCGCACCGCAGGCCGCCGCCTTGAATCGCTTCGCCCTCCTCATGGAGACCTTGAGCGCTAAGGCGCAGACGACCACAGCCGGCGCCTTGTTGCGCGAGACCTTGGGCGAAATCGGCTACGAGGCGCATCTGCTGCATACCGCCGACGACAAGCGCGCCGGCCGGCGGCGCATGGAGCTCCTGGAAGAATTCCTGGCATGGGTCGACCGCCTGGGCCAAGAGACGAGCGGCCGCGGGCTCGATGAAGTGGTCGCGCAGCTCATCCTAAACGGCATGGGTGACCGCGAGCGCGAGCCCGACGGCAAGAGCGTGCGCCTCATGACCCTGCATGCCGCCAAGGGCCTGGAGTTTCCCCATGTATTCCTGGTCGGACTCGAGGAAGACATCCTTCCCCACCGGGCCAGCCTCGCCGAGACCGGAGTGGAAGAGGAGCGCCGGCTCGCCTACGTCGGTATCACACGCGCGCGCCAGACGCTGACCCTGAGCTACGCCCGGCGACGCCGCAAGCAGGGGGCGCCATTGGACACAAGCCCCAGCCGTTTCCTGGCCGAGATGCCCCCTGAGGACCTGCTCTGGGACGGCCGTGAAGAAAAGGCCCCCGCAGAGCGCTTGGCGCACGGGGAATCGCATCTGAAAGGCCTGCGCGGCCTTCTTGGCCAAGGCTCCTGACGGCCATCCCAGCCCGGCGCCCCTCTGCTAGCGCCCTTTGCGATCAAAGGTGGCGTCCATCACGCCTTTCCGCTACCCTAGCGGCAGCTTCCACGGCGCTTCGCGGAGGCTAAGGTGAGAGTAGACTTATGAGTAGGACGATTCTTACCAAGGCACTCAAGCTGGCCTGCGCACGGTCGGAACGCAACCAAGTGCCGTTCTCCGTCATCCTTTTTAGCATCGACCGCTTCCGTCTCGTCAACCACCGGTTCGGGTATGCCTTTGCGAACCGTGTTCTGCGCCGGGTCTGCGATACCGCGCGCACGAGCCTCGGTCGTAGCGCTGTCGTCGGCCGCTGGGGCAATGACGAATTCCTCGGCATCATGCATGACTGTAGTCCGCGCCAGGCACGATCCGCGGCGAAGGCCTTGAACGAGGCCATCTCTGGGCTTGTCATCGCCGCCGACAATAACGTCCTGAACGTCACCGTGAGCATCGGGATCGCGTGCGTCCCGCAGGACGGCGCCACCCCGCAAGAGATCATGAACGTCCTCGACGAGGCCCTCTATGAAGCGAAGCGTCGGGGGCGCGAACGCATTGTAGCGGCCGAACACCTCACACGACGGATATTCCGGATGGGCGCGGTCCTCGAGACCGCATTGCGTGAAAATCGCGTTGTACCCGCCTACCAGCCGATCGTCGAGCTGCGCACAGGCCGGGTTGTGGCCGAGGAGGCCTTGGCCCGCATCGTGACAGCCGACGGCAAGGTGCTGGCCGCCGACGAATTTATCGAGGCTGCCGAACAGTTCCGCCTCACCTACAAGATCGACTGGACCGTGCTGCTCTCGGCCTTGGCGAGACGCCAGACCGACGACGAAGACATCGTCCATTTCGTCAACGTATCCGGGGATCTGCTCCGCTACCCGCGCCTGCTCATGGACCTCTTGGCCTCTGCCAAGACAAGCTTCGCGCGCAAAGGGGTAGCGGACGTGAAGCCGCTCGTCATCGAGGTCACCGAGCGTGAGCTCCTTGAGAACATGGATGTCACGCGCGAGCGCCTCGCGCCCTTCGTCGATTTCGGTGTCCAGCTTGCACTGGACGATTTCGGTAGCGGTTATTCCTCTTTCCAGTATCTGGCCGATCTGCCCATATCCTTCCTCAAAATCGACGGCCGCCTCATCTCGCGCATAGCGGAACCCAGGGTCCTTTCCATCGTGCGCGGCATCCACGCCGTGGCCGCTGACCTGGGCATCACGACCCTTGCCGAATATGTGGAGACGTCACAACAGGTCGAACTATTGCGCAGTGTGGGGATCGACTGGGCCCAGGGACACTTCTTTGGCACCGCGGCCCTTGACCAATCCGTGGCCGATCATAGGCGTGCCTTGAGTATCAACTGGGCTGATGGTTACTACTACCAAAAAGACACCCCAGTCCGCATACCCTGATAGCGCGCCCTGGCATGGCCTCTCTCGTGACTATTGTTCCCACCTCTCTCGAAACCAAAACGCACACCCTTATCCGATTTGAGTCGCACCGAGTGTGTCCATGCCATCGGAAACAATGCGCCCCGGGCATCGCCGAATTCTGATTGGCGAGGCGACCCCGCCCACCCACCTTGCGGCCTATCCGCCCGGCTGCGAGCGGCGAGCGACCGCCCCCGCGGGGTGGTCCGACTGCTCCCGCGCAGATGCCAGCAGGGCATACAGGTCAGGGAGGTGGCTGCGCGCGACCGCTCGGCCAGCGGCGATCGCGGCGCGGGCCTTGTAGAACTCAAACGGCCCAATGCGGTCGACGTCGGGCAGAAGATAGAGGGCTGGGCGCCGGGCCAACAACCGCAGCTGAACCACCTGCGCTTGGGCGATATTGACCGCCTGCGCAAGAACTGAGCGTGCCCGCCATTGCAAGGACCGGACGCCCGCGGGCTCCGTAAGTTGCTCCTCCAGCCACGCGCGGACCGGTCGAGCCCGGCGCACCCACGGCTGGTCGAGCAAAGCGCGCAACTGCGACCGCCAGCTCGCTGGTCGCGGGTCGATCGGCGCCGCCGAAAGCCCACGCGCACCCTGGTGGACGGCGATGGCTACGACCGGCACCCCGAACGCATCCGCCGCTGCATCGAACGGTACCGGGTTCACCACGCCGCCATCGATCAAAAGCCGGCCCCCCCATGGATAGGGCGCCAAGAGCCCCGGAAGCGAAAGACTGGCGCGCACAGCCCCGGCCGCCGGGCCCGAGCGCAACACGACCTGTTCGCCACTATGCAGGTCGGTCGCCACCGCCAGGAAGGGCAGCGGCAACTCCTCAATGGTGGCACCCTCCAGATGGGCCTCGAGGAAGGCCATGATCTTGCGCCCGGAGCAGACGCCGCCCATAGCCGCGGCGTCGGGCAGAAAGAGTTGCAAGGTCTGCTTCCAATCGACGCCAAGGGCTTCTTCCGTGAGTCGAGCCGGGTCACCATAGCGCGCATAGAGCGCGCCGATTTCAGCGCCTATGCTGCAGCCGGCGATCGCGCGCACCGGCAAGCCGTGCTCAGCCAATACCTCCAAGACGCCGATGTGCGCCAGACCCCGCGCGCCTCCGGCGCCAAGGGCCAGCACCAGACCCTCTCCCACTGACTCTGTCATAGATCCTCCTTCGGCTATCTTAACCGAACCCATCCCCCTTCTCCGAATGGATGAGTGGGCATGCGTTACCGCGAATATCTGATACAATACGCGAGAAGCTTTCCATCGCGTGTCCATCCGGCAAAAGACTCACAAGGAAGCTATGGATTCGAAGCCGCTCGTATCTGAATACTTCGCGAAACTCCCCAGCTCCCCCGATGCGTTTCCATTCTTCTATCGGAGACTTGTTGGCCTGCGCTTTCCGATCGAGGTAGCCGAGATCCTAGAGATGCGCTACCTGTGCCACCACGCCATAGACCAGAGCGGCCGTGACGATCGAGAATACGAATGGGATGAATTCGCAGCAAGCCGGATGGCGGACATGGAACATGTGGGCATACAGAAACCGGCCCATCGCGAACGCCTCTCACGACTACTGCTCTTGCTGAAAGACTACTACGGGCTTCACAAGACGGGGTCGGCTGTAGCTGAAGACGAGCTGCGTCAAGGCTTGGCCGATAACCGCTTCGCTCAGGAGCGGTCGCGGTCGTATGGCAAAATTGCCGGCATCGCCGCGATCGTCGCGGCCCTAAGCTCAATCCTGCTCAGTCCGCCGGCCATCCTCATGCAGGGCGTCGCCATCCTTTTTGCCTACCTATCCCTCGATTCCTTTTATGGCATTGCGGTCCTGCGCCGTGAAGAGCGTCGCTTGGCCGCACAGCTTTCCGAAGTCCTGAGACGCCGGGTCCGTACCGTCAACTGGCGGGCAGTCGTACGGCAAACGGGGGCCATACTCGGTTACACCACGCCCATGGGCGGCGAGGCCTTCCGTCTCGAGCAAGAGCACGAGCTCCCCGACCTCATCGAAGTCAACGGCGCCTAGAGCCCCTCAACCACGCGGATGATGGCGAGCGTGCACAGCCTTCAGCCGCTCGCGCGCGACATGCGTATAAATCTGTGTTGTCGACAGATCGGCGTGGCCAAGTAGGAGCTGAACCACTCGCAAATCTGCGCCGTGATTGATGAGATGGGTGGCGAAGGCGTGGCGTATGGTATGAGGCGATAACGACGTTTTCACGCAGGCCTTGGCCGCGTAACGCTTGATGTTATGCCAGAAGGCCTGTCGCGTCATGGGCGCCCCGCGCCGCGTCAGGAAGATCGCCGCCTGCGGGGCGCCACCCGCCAAGAAAAGGGGGCGGGTATCGACCAGATAACGCGTAAGCACCGCCTGCGCCTCCTCCCCTAAAGGCACGAGACGCTCTCGGCCCCCTTTACCCACGACACGCACGATACCCGCCTGGCAATCCGCCTCCGTGAGCCGCAGAGCCACAAGCTCCGACACCCGCAGACCAGTGGCGTAGAGGACTTCGAGCATCGCCCGGTCCCGCCGCGCCTCGGGCGTCTCATCCCCTGGCGCCGCCAGCAAACGCTCGACATCCTCTTCGCTCAATGACTTCGGGAGATTCACCCCGAGGCGCGGGCCTTCGATGCCTTCGGTCGGGTCCTCGGTTAACACGCCACGGGCGAGCAGATATTGATAAAATCGCCGGAGCGTTGACAGGCGTCGAGCACCAGTCCGAGGTCTGCGGCCCGCCAAGACCTCGGCGGCCAAGTAGCCAGTTATATCGGTGCGTGCGGCACAAGCAAGGCCGCGCCCACGCAGGTAGCGGGCGAACGCCTCCATGTCTCGTCTGTAACTATCGAGGGTGTGAGGACGCAGACGGGATTCCGTCAGCAGGCAATCGAGGAAGTCCTCGATCAGTGGGGCATCCGACGAGCTTGCGGCCATCTCATCATCCGCCCCACCCAATGTGCTTTACACGCGTTCGCGGATACGGGCTGCCTTGCCGGTCAATTCGCGCAGATAGTAGAGCTTGGCGCGGCGCACAACGCCCCGGCGCTTCACTTCGATGTTGGCAATATTCGGGCTGTGCAAGGGGAACACGCGCTCCACACCTTCGCCATAGGATATCTTGCGAACCGTGAAAGACGAGTTGATGCCGCGATTCTTGCGCGCGATGACCACGCCCTCGAAGGCCTGCAAGCGCTCGCGCTCACCCTCGACGACCTTTACTTGCACCGAAACCGTATCGCCGGGACCGAACTGTGGGACGTCCGCCTTCAGGAATCCACTCTCCAGTTCTTTGATAATATTGCTCATAGCCTTAACCCCTATATTCCTGTTTGAATTCTTCTAACAGCCTTCGCTGCTCACCATCCAACTCTTGCGTCTCCAGGAGATCCGGTCGTCGCAGCCACGTTCGCCCTAAAGACTCCCGCAAACGCCAAGTCCGAATCCGCGCATGATCGCCCGACAACAACACCTCCGGTACGCGCTGCCCCCGCCAATCCTCGGGCCGCGTGTAATGCGGACAATCGAGCAAGCCGGCAACGAAGGAATCCTCCCGCGCCGAGTCGGCATGCCCCAAGGCGCCAGGCAGCTGCCGAACGACCGCATCGATCAGCACCGCCGCCGCCGCCTCGCCGCCGGAGAGCACATAATCCCCGATCGACCACTCCTCGTCCACGGCATCGCGTATCACGCGCTCATCGACACCCTCATAGCGCCCCGCCAGCAATATTAGGCTCGGGCGCGCCGCAAACTCCATGACCGCCGCGTGGTCGAGCGGTCGGCCCGCTGGCGATAAATAGAGCACGGACGCGGTATCACGCGCGTCCTTCGCCGCCTCCACCGCCAGCGCGATGGGTTCAGCCATCAGAACCATCCCTGGGCCGCCACCATAGGGCCGGTCATCGACGGTCCGCCGCTTGTCGTGAGCAAAATCCCGCACATTCCAGAACCGCAGCGTCACGATCCCAAGCTGCCGCGCCCGACCCACAATGCCGCAATCACAGAAGCCGCGCACCGCCTCCGGGAACAGCCCTATGACGTCGATCTCCACCTGCCATCCTCCCCGGCCGGCCTAAAGACCGGAGATTCCTATGGCGCCCACTCCGGCATAGCGCAGGAATGAATCGCTTCGGTGGGTTGCTAGCGCTCGCGACCTTAGGGCATCACTAAGCCCAAGGGTCAGAGACCACAGCTTGCGCCCCGCAATACCGGCGCCTAGACCATGTCCCACCCCGAGCCAAACAGTATAAATTCGACCTATAAGCCTTGGCAACGATGCGATATTCGGCATGGACGCCGTCGTATACCCCCACGCCCGCCGCGTCAGTCGTACCGCGACCACCACAAGCAAGCCCTCCCCCGATAAATCCCCACCCTGACTGGCGTGGCTTGCCGTGCCTTGAATCAGAAGTCCGGATCCCAGTCGACGACGATACGCCCTTGGTCCTTGTCGATCCGGACAACGACGGCTGGGACATACGGAATGAGCCGTTCGCGATCCGACCCACGGACGACGAGCACATCGTTGGCGCCGGTCTCAAGCAGGTGATGGACCGTCCCCAATGCGAAGTCTCCAACAGTCTGGACAGCCATGCCCAACAACTCGCCCCAGTAATACTCGCCTGCCGGAAGCTCGGGCAAGGCCGAGACGGGCGCTTCTATGACCGCCCCCGCCCACTGCTCGGCGTCATCCCGTCCCGCACACTCGGCGGCCTCTACAATAAGGCCTTTGCCGTGGACCTGGCTTACGGTCACCGTCAGCGGCTCGATTACACCGGACTTGCGACGCACGCGCCAGGGCCGATATTCCAGCACCGCCTCGGGCCGGGTCGTATAGGGGTGGATGCGCAACCACCCCTTTATGCCATACGCCCCCACGATGCGACCGACCTCGATCCAGTCTCGGGGCGCCTGATCGGGCATAATATCAGGAGGCGGTCTTCAGCAGCCCCACGACCCGCTCGGAAGCCTGGGCGCCCCGCTCCAGCCAATACTGGACCCGCTCGCGATCGACGCGCAGCCGCTCCTCGGCGCCGCTCGCCACCGGGTTGAAAAACCCGACCCGCTCGATAAACGCACCGCTCGCCGCGCGACGCTTGTCCGCCACGACGATCGAATAGAAAGGTCGCTTGTTCGCGCCACGACGGGCCAAGCGTATCGTTACCATATTACCCCCAATGAAACGCCCGTTAAGGCGCAGAAAGCCGGGGAGTTTACCCGGATAAGACAAGAAAAGGAATCCTATTGCCCGCTGCGACGCGCTCGCATCAGCGCCCGTCGCTTTTGCCAGAACGCATCGCGCACGAAGCTGTATTCATGACCACCGGAGGCAAGCCGCATCAGTAAGCCCTGATGAAGGTAGTGCGAGCGCGTATCGACGAGCTGGGCCGCATAGGTGCCCCACAGCGCCGACGGGTTACTCAAATAGCTTTGCGGGTTCGCAAAGCTGTCCAAACCAAGCCCAAGGGCATCGCGGACATCACTCGGTCCAAACAGCGGCAAAACGATATAGGGGCCACTACGCACACCCCACACCCCCAAGGTCTCACCGAAGCCCGCACCGTGGGCCCGCAAGCCCATGGGGGTCGCCACGTCGACTAGGCCCACCATGCCCAAAGTGGAATTCACGACAAAGCGTGCAGTCTCAAGAAGTGCTGGACGAACACGGCCTTGGAGCGATTCGTTAAGAATGACCTTTATGTCCTCCAGGTTGGAAAAGAAGTCGCTCACCCCGCGCCGCAAGGGCAATGGCGTGAGGCCCGTGTAGGCCTCGGCGGTCGGCTTCAGTAAGACCCTATCCAGGTGCTGGTTGAAGGCGAAAATCTTCCTGTTCACAGGCTTGAAGGGGTCATCCGAACCATGCGCCGGGTGCGTCCCCGTGGTCGCGCAGCCCCCTAAGAGTACGGCCCCCAGCAAGCCCGCCATTACCCATCTCCCCGCCATTACCTCTCCTTATGCTCACTTACGATCATGGGAACGCAGTCTTCCGACCATGACGCCCAAAAGACTGGCTCGCGGGACAGCATGCCCGCAAGATACAGGCATCGCAAACAGGCTTCGTACGGCAGGTCGTCTTCGCGTGCTGCACGATGAGTGCGTGGTATTCATTATAGAGAGCCGTATCCGGCGGCAAGGCGCGCTCAAACCGGGCCCTGAGCCCCTCGTAGGTCTCCTGGCCGCGTACAAAACCAAGCCGCGCAAAGAGTCTGCGGGTATAGGCGTCAATGACGAAAACGGGACGCCCGAACGCGTAGAGAACGATGTCGTCGGCGGTCTCCGGCCCCACGCCGTGGACTCCCAAAAGCGCCGCTCGCAACGCCCGCGTCTCCATCCCGTGGAGCGCCTCCATCCCCCCTTGATCGACAACCCAATGGCACAAGGCCCGGAGCCTGCGTTCTTTCACGTTATAGTAGCCCGCTGGACGCAGCGCATTGGCCAAAACATCCACCGGCAACGCAGCGATGGCCCGTGGCTCCAGTGCCACCACTTCCCTCAATCGATCAAGGGCACGCTCCACATTGGTCCACGAGGTATTTTGGGTCAGGACCGCCCCTACCATAACCTCGAAGGGGGTATTGGCAGGCCACCAGTGGCGCGGCCCGTAATGGGCAAGAAGATCGTGATAGACCGCAATAAGCTTGGGCGCCTTCACCGGGTTTTTTGCGGGGCAGACAAGCCCGCAGCGGTGTAAAGCTCGGCCACCGCCGGCGCGGGAAGGGCCCGGCTGCAGCCGGGCCGTAGGGTCCGAGGGAGGTCCACCGGCCCATAGGCGATGCGAATCAGGCGGCTTACGACAAGACCGACCGCCGCAAACAAGCGCCGGACCTCGCGTTTACGCCCCTCCATGATACTCACCTGATACCAGTGATTGGCGCCATCCCCACCGGCGTCTTGCATATCCGTAAAGTGTGCAGGCCCGTCTTCCAAGACGACGCCGCGGGTGAGCTGATCAAGGGCGTCTGGGTTGGCGCGACCCAGGACCCGCACCGCGTACCGCCGCACGACCTCAGTCGATGGATGCATGAGCCGCGCCGCAAGCTCCCCATCGGTGGTAAACAGCATGAGGCCCGACGAATTGACGTCCAATCGACCGACCGCCACCCACCGCCCCTGTCGAATGGGGGGAAGCTTGTCGAATACAAGCGGCCGCCCTTTGGGGTCGCTGCGCGTACACATCTCACCGGCCATCTTGTGATACATGAGAACGCGGCTTGGAGGTGGCGGCTTATGTCCCAAACGCCAACCGTCAACGACGATCTCCTCGCCAGGGTTGACGCGTTCCCCCAGGGTCGCGACACGTCCACCCACCCTCACTCGGCCGGCGAGAATGACGCGCTCCATTTCGCGCCGCGACCCAAGCCCCCGTTGCGCGAGAACTTTCTGCAGTTTTTCGCTCACCCCGCGGCCTCCGACCGGTCCCCCTCAGCGTCATGAGCCTCAGCGTCATGGGCCTCAGCGTCATGGGCCTCAGCATCATGGGCCTCAGCATCATGGGCCTCAGCATCATGGGCCTCAGCATCATGGGCCTCAGCATCATGGGCTTCGGCGGCCTGTCCGGCTTGATCCACCGCCACTACGCGCAATTCGCTCAAGGAGGGCAGATCTCCGAGCGACGTCAGATTAAAGTGTTCCAGAAACGCCCGCGTCGTCCCATATAAGGCTGGCCTGCCGGGGACCTCTTTGGTCCCCACTTGGCGAATCCACTCCCGCGAGAGCAATGTCTTTATGATATCCGAACTCACCGCCACGCCCCGGATGGCTTCGATCTCCCCCCGGGTCGTCGGCTGCCGATAAGCGATAATCGCGAGGGTCTCAAGAACCGCTCGCGAATACCGCGCAGGCCGCTCGGCAAACAGGCGATTGAGCCACGGCGCATATTCCGCACGCGTCTGCAGTCGATAGGCGCGATCGATGCATTGCAGCTCCAAGGGTCCCTCGGCACACGCGACGCGAATCTCCTCGAGGGCCTCCAGAAGCACCGCACGCTCCGGCTGAGCCTCATCGGCGAACAGCGACCCTAAACGCTCCAAGGTGAGCGGCTCGCCTGCCACGAGCAAAGCGGCCTGCACGATATCCCGAATCCGAATGTCGCTCATGCGGCGGCCTTTAAATGAATCGGGGCGAATGGTTCGTTCTGGACCAGCATAACGAGCGACTCTCTCACTAACTCCAGGATCGCGAGAAAGGTCACGACGACCCCCCGCTTCCCCTCTCCTATCTCAAACAAACCCGAGAACTCCGTAAAACCGTCCGAGTGAATCTTTTCGAGGATGCGCGTCATGCGCTCTCTGACGGATAGTGGTTCACGCATGATGCGGTGATGGGCAAAGGCCTCTTCCCGCTGCAAAACGACGCGCAGGGCGCTCAAGAGATCCTCCAGGGAAACCGTCGGCAGCGGCCGCTCCAGGCTGCGGGCCTCCATAGGAATCTCGGGCAAAAAAAGCTCGCGGCCGACACGTACCCTCTTATCGAGATTCTCGCAAGCGGCTTGGTAGCGTTCGTATTCCAGAAGTCTGCGCACGAGCTCGGCGCGCGGATCGGCCTCTTCCTCGGGACTGGATGCGGGCCGGGGAAGGAGCATGCGTGATTTAATCTCCGCCAACATCGCCGCCATGACGAGATAATCGGCGGCAAGCTCAAGCTTTATCGCCTTCATGATCTCCACATAGACCATGTACTGGCGAGTCACCTCCGCCATTGGGATGTCGAGCACATCGATATTGTCGCGGCGGATCAGGTAAAGAAGGAGGTCGAGCGGGCCCGCAAACTCCTCCAGTATCACCTCCAGAGCGTCAGGGGGGATATAAAGGTCGTCCGGAATCTTCGACCATGCCTCGCCACGGACCAGTACCGCGCTCATTTTCTCACTCCCACGCAAGCCCCATAGCACGCCGCACATCCTGCAGTGTCTCGTCGGCCGCCTCGCGAGCCCGGCGAGCGCCTTCGGCTAGGACCGTCCGGATCCGCCCAGTGTCACCCTCGAGGTCGCGGGCCCGCTCCCGGATGGGCGCAAGCTCGGCCACCATGGCATCTATGACGGGCTGCTTACACTGCAGGCAGCCGATCCCGGCCGTGGTACAGCCCTCTCGGACCCAGGCCTGGGTTTCCTCCGAAGAATAGACCTCATGGAAAGGCCAGACCGGGCACAGTTCCGGATTCCCGACATCCGTCCGCCGCTTGCGCGCCGGGTCGGTGGGCATGGTCTTCACCTTCTTCGCGAGGACATCCGGGTCTTCCCGCAGCCCGATCACGTTTCCATAGGACTTCGACATCTTTTGCCCGTCGAGCCCCGGCATGCGCGATTGCGGCGTAAGCAAGGCTTGCGGCTCCACGAGAATCAAGCGACCGTGCCCCTCCAGGTAGCCCAGGAGACGTTCCTTATCACCCATGGTCATATTCGCCTGGCGCTCGACGAGTGCGCGCGCCGTTTCCAGCGCCTCTTTATCGCCCCTCTCAAGATAGGTCTCGCGCAACTCCTTATAGGCCTTGGCGGCCTTACGGCCCATGATGCGCAAGGCCTCCTCGGCCTTCTCGAGAAAATCCGGCTCGCGTCCATACAGGTGATTGAACCGTCGCGCCACCTCTCGACAGAGTTCGATATGGGACACCTGGTCCTCACCTACGGGCACATAGGCCGCCCGGTATGCGAGGATATCGGCGCTTTGCAGAAGCGGGTAGCCTAGGAATCCGTAGGTCGCAAGATCCCGCTCACGCAGCTTCTCTTGCTGGTCTTTAAACGTGGGAACGCGCTCCAACCAGCCAAGCGGCGTAATCATCGACAAGAGTAGATGGAGCTCCGCGTGCTGTGGGACATCGGACTGCACGAACAAGGTAGCGTTCTGCGGGTTGATTCCCACCGCCAGCCAATCGATGACCATATCGCGTACGCTCTGAGCGATCACCCTGGGATCCTCATAGTGGGTCGTCAGGGCATGCCAATCCGCGATGAAGAAAAAGCAGTCGTACTCGTTCTGGAGCCGCAGCCAATTCTTCAGGACGCCGTGATAATGTCCGAGGTGGAGGCGGCCGGTCGAACGCATACCGGACACGACGCGCGTAGCGGACGGGAAGACCGTGGACATCTAGCCTGCCTTACTGAGGGAGAACATGATTTTCTGAAGTAACGAGACAGGAGGGCCCAGGATCCATCCGAGCGCGCCCGTGCCGACCAGCAGCAACAATATCCACAGGCCGTAGGGTTCGATACGGCTGTAACGCCAAGCCAGACGGTCAGGCAAGAAGCCCGTCACGACGCGGCTCCCATCGAGCGGCGGCAAGGGTAAGAGATTCAAGACCATGAGGACCACGTTTATCCCAATGCCGGCCGCGCCCATGAGCGCAAGCGGCGTCGCCACCCACCCCCACGGCAAATAGGCGGCCAACCAACGCACCAGCGCCCATAGCACCGCCATGAGCAGGTTGGCGCCCGGCCCCGCCAGCGCCACCAACGCCATGTCCCGGCGCGGATTGCGGAGGTTCGACCACGTAATGGGCACGGGCTTCGCCCAACCGAATATGAAGCCGGTCCCCATCAAGATCATGAGCCCCGGGATCAGTACGGTTCCTATGGGATCTATGTGTTTGATCGGGTTCAACGACAGGCGCCCGAGACGTTGCGCGGTCGGATCGCCGAGACGCTTGGCCACCCAGCCATGGGCGACCTCGTGCAGCGTCACAGCAAAGAGCACAGGCAGCGCCCAAATCGAAAATTCTTGCAAGGAAGTAAGCCCACTCATGGCCGGAGTATATCAGCCCCCCCCGTGCGGCGCGAACATCGAGGTCTCGCCCATACCGGCGCGGTGAACCCGAAACTCCCGACCCTCCCAAACCACCACGCTGGTCGTATCACCAGGGCACGGCCCGCCGTCGATCACCGCGTCTACCACATGCTCGAGACGCTCCCGAATCTCATGTGGATCCGCAAGTGGCTGCTCGTCGCCGGGAAGGATCAAGGTCACGCTCATGAGAGGCGCCCCGATCTCTGCCAATAGGGCCTGCGTCACAATGTGGTCCGGGACCCGCAAACCGATCGTGCGCCGCTTCGGATCCAGAAGTCGCCGCGGCACTTCGCGCGTGGCGGGTAACACGAAGGTGTATGGCCCAGGAGTATGCGCACGTAAGATACGATAGGCGCTGTTTTCCACTTGCGCATAGATCGCGAGGTCGGACAGATCCCGGCAGACGAGCGTAAACGGGTGCCTGGGATCCAAATCCCGCAGACGGCAGATCCGGTCCCGGCCTTCCTTGTTCTCGAGCGCGCAGCCGAGCGCGTAACACGAGTCGGTCGGATAAGCGATCACACCTCCTTTCGCGACGATATCCGCCGCCGCGCGTAACAGCCGCGCCTGCGGATTGCGAGGGTGGATAGCCAGATACTGGGCCATCAGCAAACCTCCTGCACATACGACGGAAGCGACCAGCGCTCCCAGATCGGACGACAGCCTTCCGGCAAATTCGGCAGCCCGCCAGGCAAGGAACGCCACGGGAGGACTTTATGGAAGTCCGAACCCACCGAGGCGCACAAACCATGACGGTGCGCGAGCCGCGCCAGACGGCCCATCTCGCCCGCATCGAGTCCGGCGGTGACGACCTCCAGGGCCGCCCCGCCCACCTCAGCAAAACCACGCACGAGCTGTTGGAGACGACCCCCGCTCAACCGGTAACGCGTAGGATGCGCAAGCACTGCATCGCCGCCAGCACTCAGGATCCAACCTACGGCCTCGTCCAGCCCCGCCCACTCGCCGGCGACATAGCCCACGCCGCCGCGTGTCAGAAAACGCTTAAAGGCCGTCGCCCGATTGCGGGCGTGCCCCCCTGTCACGAGCCAGTCGGCGACATGGACACGGCTCACGATCCCGTCGCGTTCCAGGATCGCCCGCGCATCACCGAGACCCGCCGCTTCCAGGGCCTGGACGATAGCCTGTCCGCGCTGCAGCCGTTTGGATCGCAGCCCCAGCAGGGCTAGTTTTAGGCCGACATTGCCGACATCGACTCCGAGGCCGACAATATGCACAGTCAGGCCCTGCCATGTCACCGATAACTCGACACCCGGGACAAACTGCAGACCGAGGCCGTCGGCCGCAAGAGCGGCCTCATCAACGCCATCCGTCGTGTCGTGATCGGTGAGTGCTAGGACGCGAACGCCAGCGCGCGCGGCATGCGCCACCAGTGCCGAGGGTGCAAGCTCCCCGTCCGACCAGACTGTATGCGTATGCAAATCGTAGTACACTTTTATGTCACCTTCCGGTCGCGAGGTCCCATGATTCCAATACCCGAACTCCGCCGAGTCCCTGAGCACCTCCCAAAAATCGAGAGCATGCTCCTAGCCGCATGGCGCCCGCAGGGCCACGCCAGCCGGGAAAGCGACCCCTCCTCCCTCATCGCTGCACTGGAGAAATTCTTTACCATGCTGGCCGATTTGGACGACCGCTATGGAGAAGAAGCACCTTTGCCTGACGACGATGCCACGCGCCTCGGAGATACGGGCCTGCTCGCCTTGGTGGAGCTGATCGACATGAGCCAACAACTCGGTCTCGGGAAGGCAAAAGCTGAGCTCGAGCTTCTCGCCGTATCTATAAGCGATTGGATCATGCGCCACAAAGGAGAGGTCCGCACGCTGGAGCCCATTGTAAACGGCTTGGCGGTGCTGGCCAATGAACTTCACGAACCCGCGAGCCTCGAGGGCATGACGTCCTTCATGGCCGCCCTCATGAGCGCGACTGCAGACAACATCGCGGCCGATTCCGATAAGTCCGATGAGGGGCGCCCGTGGCGCATACTTCAGCTGAACCGGGCCATCGTGGCGACCCGCTCGTATAACACCGAACTCATGTCACGCGTTTTCGATGACCTCATCCAAGGTCTTCCGGGAGATGCGAAGGATTTTTTCCGCGAGGGTATGCGCCAGATGGAGGTCGTGAAATACCCGGCGCGGGTGCGCGCGGTCATGACCCACTATTTCCAGGCGCTGGCCCAAAATACCCTCCACTAAGGCCGCCATGGCCGGACCCCAAGGTCCGGCCCGCGCCGCACGCTGCGGTCGTTCCCGTAAAAACACCCGCGTATCACAAAAAGAATCGCCAAAAGACCCCAAAACCCTTTATTCCCGCCAATAGGACGCATAGGATACGCGCTACGGCTCGACGTGGCCGTGCACGCGATTTGGGAGAGGCGCGTTATGCTGTATATGATCTTGGGGACGATCGCGGCGGATAGCGGGTCGCGGCGTGAGGCGGCACGAGCAGCCCACCTGGATCGCCTGCGTATCCTGCTGAATGAGGGACGATTGGTATTGGCGGGCCCATGTCCCGCGGTCGATAGCCCAGACCCAGGGCCGGCCGGCTACAGCGCAAGCCTTATCGTTGCCGAATTCCCGTCTCTTGTCGCGGCGCGCGCCTGGATTGACGAGGATCCCTATGTACTGGCGGCCGTCTACGAGGACGTGGCCGTGCGGCCCTTCCGCCAGGTGCTCCCGTGAGCCTGAGAGATGTAATCGAGGCCCAGCTCAAGGACGCTTTCGCGCCCGAGGAGCTTCTAGTGACCGATGACTCCCTTCAGCATGTGGGTCACGCCGGGGCGGGTGACGGTGGTCATTACAGCGTCCTGATCGTGAGCGACCGATTCCGCGAACAGGGGCTGCTCGAGCGGCACCGTATGGTCTACGACGCCCTAGCCTCGCTTCGCAAAGAGATCCACGCCCTCTCGATTCGCGCGCTGATCCCCGGAGATATCTAAACCTCTATGTTAAGGCCTCGTCTTGCGCATCCCTGGCTTCCGATCGCGGTCATCGGCGCCGCACTCCTCGCGGGCTGCCAACACCATGTCACGATCGACAAGAGCGCGACGCTCGCTACCGTCAACGGCGAGCGCATCACCGAGCGCGATTACCGCGACTACATTCGGGCACGCGAACTCCAGGAACCCTCCCTCCCCGACAACCCGCAAGCCCGGAAGGTCGTCCTAAATGAACTCATAAACCGCGTTCTGCTCGCGCAGGCCGCGCGTAAGGCCGGGCTCGAGCGCACGGCGGCGGTGCATGTGGCCTTGAAGGAAGATCGTGAGAACATCCTCGCCCGCGCCCTGCTGAAGCGCTTCCTGGCAACCCATCGGGTCCCCATGAGCGCCATCAAGGCCCTTTACCAGAAAAATATTCTGACCACGCCGCACGAAGAATACGAGGCCCGCAACATCCTCGTTGCGACGCGCACCGAGGCCTTGAGTGTCCTCCAAAAACTTCACCACGGGGTGTCCTTCTCGGTGCTTGCGCGCCGCTATTCCCTGGACGGCCCGTCCGCCGACAAGGGCGGCGAGCTCGGCTGGTTCAGTGCCGCCGATGTGCTCCCGTCGTTCTACCGCGCACTGATCCAGTTGCGACCCGGACAAATCGCGCCACAACCGATCAAGACGCGCTTTGGCTGGCACATCATCGAACTCCAGGCTAAACGCCCCTACACGCCACCGCCGTTCAGTGCAGTCGAACGCCGTCTCTACCGATCACTCGAACAACAGAGCGTCGATAACATGATGGCCGCGATGCGCCATAAGGCGGATATCCGCTACGCCCCGACTTCGTGAAGAAGGGCGCACCGGGCGATCGACTAATCCGAACCTGACTGATCCTCGCCCAACCACGCGCGCAGACCGTCCTCGCCCATGACGGGTATGCCCAATTCTTCGGCGCGCTTGACCTTGCTACCGGGATCCCGTCCGGCCACGACATAATCGGTACGCGCCGAAACACTGGAGACGACCTTCGCGCCTAGTCGCTCGAGGGCAGCCCGCGCCTGCTCGCGCGTCATGCCGTCAAGCGTCCCCGTGAGGACCACGGTCTTTCCGGACAAGCGCCCACCGGCCGGTCTTTCCAGGCGCGGCCACGAAACTCCGGCCGCTTTGAGGGCCGCGATGACCTCGCGGTTATGGCCATCCGAAAAAAAAGTCGCTATTGCGTGCGCCACAACCGGCCCCACATCGGGCACTTCGACCAAGCGGCCTTCGTCCGCCACCATTAGGTCATCCAGATCGCCAAAATGGCGCGCCAAGGCGATCGCCGTCGCCTCCCCAACCTCCGGTATGCCCAACGCGTAGAGGAAGCGCGGCAAAGTCGTGTGCCGGCTCACCCTGATCGCATCGACGACCTTGCCCGCCGATCGCTCCGCCATGCGTTCGAGACTCGTCAAATCGCCAGGCGCGAGCCCGTAGAGATCCGCCACGGTCGCGACCTTCCCGTGCTCGACTAACTGTTCCACCAATTTGTCGCCCAGCCCCTCGATGTCCATAGCGCGACGCGAGGCGAAATGCCGAATCGTCTGACGCCTTTGCGCCCGGCATACGAGACCGCCCGCGCAGCGCGCAACCACCCCCTCGTCGCGTACCACGGGGGATCCGCAGACCGGACAGTGATCCGGAAAGATGAAGGCGAGCGTGCCGGGCGGGCGCCGTTCGCGCAGAACACTCACGATCTCTGGGATCACGTCGCCCGCCCGCCTGACGCTCACGAAATCCCCGACGCGCACATCCTTGCGGTCCAGTTCCTCAGGGTTATGCAAGGTCGCGTGGCTCACCATGACACCACCGACGGCGACCGGCACCAGCACCGCAACCGGCGTGAGCGCCCCTGTACGGCCCACCTGCACCTCGATCCCCACAACCTCTGTCACGGCCTCCTCGGCTGGAAACTTATGGGCGACCGCCCACCTGGGCGTGCGTGACAACTCACCGAGCAGCCGCTGCGCGGCGACCTCATTCACCTTATAAACGACGCCATCGATCTCATAGGGTAGACCCCTTCGTTTACGCGCCAACTCCTCGTAGTAACGAAGGCAACCCTCGTACCCTGTGACTGTCCGCCGCTCGGGATTTACCGGTAAGCCTAGGTCCGTCAAGAGCTCGAGCAGGGCCTCTTGCGAGGAAGGTCCCGCAGCTCCCGCCCACTCCCCAATCCCATAACAAAAGAGCCGCAAGGGTCGTTTCGCAGTCACCGCCGGATCCAGTTGTCGCAGGCTCCCGGCCGCGGCATTGCGGGGGTTGGCGAAGGGTTTCGCGCCTTGCCTGATCTGGCCCTCATTCAGACGCAAGAAGCCGTCGCGGGGCAGATACACCTCACCCCTCACCTCGAGGATGTGTGGAGGCGCGCCCCCACGGAGACGCAAGGGGCATACCCGAATGGTGCGCACATTGGACGTCACATCCTCCCCGGTCGACCCGTCACCGCGTGTCGCCGCACGCACAAGCACCCCATCCTCATAGCGCAGGCTCACCGCTAGCCCATCGAGTTTGGGCTCCGCAACATAACTCACATCCCCATCCCCGAGACGCTCGCGGACGCGGCGGTCGAAATCTGCAAGCTCCTGATCCGTGAACACATTACCGAGAGAAAGCATCGCCTGCCCATGCACCACGGGCGCAAATGCCGCGCTCGGCCGCGCCCCCACCCTTTGGGTCGGCGAGTCCGCGCGCGCGAGATCGGGCCGCTCACGCTCGATGGCTACGAGCTCCGCGAATAAGCGGTCGTACTCGGCATCGCTGATCTCCGGATCGTCCAGAACATAATAACGATGGCTATGGTGGTCCAGCAGCGCGCGTAATTCCCGGGCGCGCGCGGCCGCGCGGTCCTGCTGCGTCATGGCGGAAAGAGGCGCGCAGCATTCACGCTTCCAGGGGCGATCCCCTGCTCAGTCATGCGATCGGCAATACCTTGGATCTGTGTCTGGATCGCACGCAAGCCACCATCTGTGAGAGGCTTGCGATCGGTGTCGAACAGACGGCCGCCGAGGCGGCGCGCCAACAGTCGTGCCGTCTCTACCATATCCTTGAACGCCACTGGCGGCTCGGGCACCGAGGGCACCGACATAAAGAGCGTCAAACCCTGCGTCTGAAACACATCGAGCCGCAACGGGTCGAATGATCCAGGCTGATAGAGGTTGGCAAGACTATAGAGAAACTGGCAGGGCCCTTCTTGCATATTCTTACGGTGATAGATATTCCGGTTCCCAAATTCGAGGCCGCCTTCCTGTGCCGCCCGCTCTATCGCCGGCCCCCGAAACACAGGGGCCGACTCCGCCAAGATATTGATCGTGGCAATCACATCGAACGCGCCACAAAACTTATCGAGCGCTGAAGCCCGTTCAAGGGCCTGCTCGAAGGTCATATTGAAACGTGTCGGACGATCAAGGGCATCCGCGAGCTTCAGACCGATCTGTGAAATCGCGTTCAACTCGGACTCGTTGACCGGCCCCGACCGGTCGGCCAGCTGCAAGGCCAGCGCAAGCAGGCCATAGCGCGCCCTCTCCGGGTCCCGCGCAAGATTGCCCCAGGCCTGACGGCCCTCCCGTTGGCCATAGAGGCGATGCGGCTTATCGATGAGATATTCGTGCTGCTTATAGATCCCGAGCGCCGCATCCCGTTCCACGACGGCCTCGCCAGGCAAAAAGACGATGAAATCGATGCTTCCGAACGGCTCCTCGTGCCCCGCCTCATCGTCGGAACTCGCAGCCTCCTGCTCGGCCGCTGCCTGCGGCTCAACCTCCGGCCGCAAGACACGCCGATCGCTCCATGAGGCCTCCGCCTCCTCTATTTCGCCTTCGCCGTCTTTGCTCCGACCCATGAAAGCCGATTCGAGCACCGCCACCAAACGGCGTTTGATCCGCCCACGATCATAGGCCGTTAGCGCCACGGCCGCGACGACTAGCAAGCCCAGGATGACGAGCGCGCCACGCAAACCCATGGCTCAGACCTCCGCAGTCTGCTTGGCCACCATACCGAGGGCCTCTTCCATATCGACACTGACGAGCCGCGACACGCCCGGCTCCGCGGTCGTTACACCGAGCAATACCTCGGCCGCCTCCATCGTGATCTTGTTATGCGTTATAAAAAGGAGCTGGCTCTTCTTGGACAATTCCTTCAGCGTCTCCGCGAAGCGCCCCACATTGGCCTCATCGAGCGGCGCATCGACCTCGTCGAGAAAACAAAACGGCGCCGGATTCAAGGCGAACAAGGCGAAAACCAGCGACACGGCAACCAGCGCCTTCTCCCCACCCGATAGGAGGTGGATCGTGCTGTTGCGCTTGCCGGGCGGACGCGCCATGACGGTCACCCCGGTCTCCAGGAGATCATCGCTGCTCAGCAAAAGCTGCGCGTCGCCACCACCAAAGAGCCGCGGGAAGAAGGCCTTGAAATCCTCATTGACCCGCTCGAATGTCTCCTTGAAGCGGCTGCGCGTCTCTCGATCGATCTTATGGATCGCCTCGTCCAAGAGGGCCACGGCCTCCGCCAGGTCGGCATGCTGCTTGTCCAGGAATTCCTTGCGGCGCGACTGCTCTTCGAATTCTTCGATGGCCATAAGGTTAACGGCCCCGAGCTTGGTGATGCGCTCGCCGATATCGGCAAGTTCCCGTTCGAGCGCTGCGAGGTCAACATTGTCACCCAAGCTCTGCGCGAGCTGCTGGATATCATCCGCCACGCCCTGGGCCCGCAAACCATCTACCAGGGCGTCGCGCCGCACGATCAGCTCATGCGCTACGAGTCGCTTCGTATTCAACGCCTCCTGCGCCTCGCGCACAGCCGCATCTACGCCATGGCGCAGCCCCTCGGCTCCCCGCAGGGCCTGCTCCTTCCCTTGCAAATCCTGCTCGGAAGAGGCAAGCGTAGCCTGCGCCGCCGACCGCTCCTCGAGCAGCCGGTCGAGATCCCGCTTGGGCTCCTGCTCGGCGGCCAGCGCCTCCTCGATCTGGCGCGCCACGCCTTCCCGGCGCTCGCCGAGACGCCCAAGTTCCGCCCGCGCGCGCATGAGCCGCTCGCGCAACCCTTCGCGGGCCGTGCTGGCCTGCTGAAGCGACATCGCCAACCTATGCCGTTTTTCGCCTGCCGCGCGCAATATCGCGCGCGCGCGTTCGAGCGCCGCCTGGTGCGTCTCACGCTCTTGGCCAAGCGCCGAGAGCGCCGCCTCGCTGCGCGTTGCGGCCTCGCGAGCTCGGCTTTCCTCGAGTGCTGCTTGCTCGCGCTCCGCGGTGCACGCAGTGAACTCCTTCTTGACTTCCTCGAGCTCCGCTAGCAAGCGACTATGGCGCGCAGCGCGGCTTTGCTCTTCGGCCTGCGCCCGCTCGAGCGCGCCATGAGCCTTGGTCCGCGCATCCGCGCAGCGGTCCAAGCCGCGGCGTGCCTCGGTGCGTTGTCCTTCGAGAACCTGAAGCTCGGCGCGAGCGCTGTCGCGTGCGCGTTCCGCGACTGTCAGGGCGCGCCGAGCGTCCGCCTCACGACGTGCCCACTCGGCGATCTCGCGTTCGCGCGCCAAAACCCCGGCGCGTTCGTCATTCTCGCCCGCAAAACTTATGACGTCGCGGCCGACGCATACCCCTTCGGGCGTGACCAGCGTCTCGTTCACGGAAAGTCCCGCCCGTAGGGCGAGCGCCTCTGCCAGCGACGCCACTGGACGCGCCCCGCCAAAGAGACCGCCGATCGGAAAGGGCGCGCGCACCTTCGCGCCAAGCCCTGCGGACAGGTCCTCGTCGCTCGTTGCCTGCGGTTCGAACAACACCACCGGGGTCTTTTCCAGCGGCGCAACTCGCTCTGCCGTCACCGTACCCAAAGGCACGCATACCGCCGCAATCTTGGTCCCGAGCCAACGCTCTACGGCCCGCTCCCAGCCACTATCAACATCCAGGCGGGTCGCAAGCCGCGGCGCATCCGCAAGGCCGTGCTCACGCGTCCAGCGCCCCAACACCTCATGGCCCGTGCGCAAGGCCTGGGCCTGCACACCGCGCAAGGACGACAGTCGCGCTTCCGCAGCCTTCACAGTCCCGGCCTGCTCGGCGACCTCATGGGTCACCTTTTCCAGGGATTGGCGCTGCACGGCTAGGCGTTCCTCAAGACCGCTCAGACGTTCCTTGGCGTCTTCATAGTCCCGGTCGGCCAATTGCGAGGCCTCGGTGAGCAAGGTCAAGCCTGCGGCGGAGGCGGCGGCGACACTCTGAGCCTCCCCCTCCAGACGCGTCTTGCGGCGCCCAAGCTCCTCGCCACGAGCGGTCAGTCGTGCCATCTCGCTCCGGGCGGCGGCGCTTGCCCGCACCGGGCCCTGAGCCTCAAGCCCCGCGGCTTCAAACGCGCGCCGCCAGGCATCCAATGCCCCCTCGGCTTCGCGTTGCGTCTGCGCGGCTACCCGCTCCTCGGCGAGCGCCTGCTCCTGCGCCGGCGCAAGCTCGGAAATCTCCTGCGACAGAGCCTGTTCCTGCGCCGAATCCGCCGCCAATTCCTTGTCCAGGCGCTCGCATTGGGTCGCTATGTTGTGCTGTTCTGCGCGCCGTTCGGAGATCAAGGTACGGGCGTGCGATATCTCTTGTTCGCGCCGGGTCACCTCAGCGCTCGCCGCGTAGGCCCGCTCGCGCGCGACCCGCACCACTTCAACAGCCTCATCCCGCGCGACGTGCAGTCCCTCGGTCTCGGTTTCCAGGGCCCGTTGCTTGGCCATTTCGGCCTCGACCCCGGTCGCCGACTGCGCCACGACCCCTTCAGCGCTTGCGATCTCTTGCGTCAGATGACGAAACTTCGCGCCGGCCTGGGAAAGGCGCAACTCCCGCTCCCGCTCGCGCCACACCTTGTAGTTTTGCGCGGCCGCCGCCTGCCGCTTCAATCGATTAATCTGGGTATCGAGCTCACCCCGGGTATCGTCCAAGCGCTCGAGGTTTTCACGGACATGCCGCAGACGGGTTTCGGTCTCCCGCCGCCGCTCCTTATAGCGCGAGATGCCCGCAGCCTCCTCAAGGAACAGCCGCAGATCCTCGGGCCGCGCCTCGACGATGCGCGAGATCATGCCCTGCTCGATGATGGAATAGGCGCGCGGCCCAAGACCCGTCCCGAGAAAGAGATCCGTGATGTCCTTTCTGCGACAGCGCGTCTTGTTCAGGAAGTAATCCGACGAGCCATCGCGCGAGGCCTCGCGCCGCACGACGATCTCCGCGTAACGGGCATACTCGCCGGCCGCCCGGCCTTCGCTATTGTCGAACACGAGCTCGACCGAGGCCTGGCTCACGGGTTTGCGACTCGTCGACCCACTGAAGATCACATCGGCCAGGGTGTCACCACGCAGTTGGCGCGCCGAGCTTTCGCCCATGACCCAACGCACCGCGTCGATGATATTGGACTTGCCGCAGCCGTTCGGCCCAACGATGCCGACGAGATTGGCGGCCACGGGCACCGTGGTCGGGTCGACGAAGGATTTAAAACCTGCGAGCTTGATCTTCTTTAAGCGCATGACACATCGGGATAGGCTACAATGGGCAGCAAAGCTAGCACATTAGAGACGGAAATGCCTACCGAACCCACCAAGCGGCTCGATACCTTCGCGAACCCCAACCCGGAACGGGACTACCAGATCCAAATCCGTATCCCGGAATTCACCTGCGTCTGCCCAAAGACCGGCCAGCCGGACTTCGCCGAGCTTGAGCTCGTCTACGTGCCTGATGAGGCCTGCGTAGAACTCAAGTCCCTGAAGCTTTACATCTGGTCCTATCGCAACGAGGGGGCCTTCCATGAGGCCGTCACCAATCGCATTCTGGACGACCTGGTGGCCGCCACCATCCCCCGCTATATGGAGCTCACGGCGCGCTTCAATGTCCGTGGCGGCCTCTACACCACCGTGGTGGCCCGCCATGGACAGCCGCCCGCCGGACTCGCGCGAACTGGCGCCTAGCGAGTGGGTCGGGAGCGCCTCTTTCTCGGCATCGATCTTGGCACCTCAGGCGCGCGCATCGGCCTCTTGGACGAAGCCGGGCGCAGGCGTGGGGTCTTGGCGCAGGCCTGGCCTCCGGGTCAATCCCTGAGCCCCTCGACGTGGCTGCGCCAGACCCTGCGGCTCATAGCCCAGGTCCGGCAAGGGCGCCCATCGACCGAGATCGCCGCCATCGCCATCGATGGGACCTCGGGAACGACCTTTCTTTGCGACACAGCGAGTGGCCGTCCACTCACGCCGGTCCTGGCCTATAACGATGGCCGGGCGACGTCTGAGGCGGTGGCACTGGCAGCAGGCGGCCAAGCCTTGGGCGCGGCATCCGGCCCGTACGGGGGTCCCGCCAAACTCTTGTGGCTTACCCGGTATTGCGCACCCCCCGTGGGCGCCGGGCTCACGGCGCAGGCCCCTTGGCTGACCGGCACCCTGCTCGGCCACCACCGGCTCATGGACGAACACAACGCCCTGAAACTCGGTTTCGATGGGGCCTGGGCGCCGATCTTGCGTGAGCCACCCTTTGCCCTACGCCTCCCGCACATCGTGCCGGCAGGCACGCCGCTTGGACCCCTCAGCCCGACCTTCACCCGCCGTCTCGGCCTACGTGACACGCCGCTCATAGTCGCAGGCACGACCGACAGCACGGCTGCCTTCCTGGCGCTCGGATCGCTACCAGCGGGCTGTGGCGTAAGCTCCCTCGGGTCCACGTTGGTCCTGAAGATGGAAAGCGCGCATTCCATCTCAGTCCCCGAATTCGGGATCTACAGCCACAGGCTCGCCCACACCTGGCTCGTGGGGGGGGCCTCCAATAGCGGGGCCGCGGTGCTCGCCCATTTCTTTGATCGGCCGACCCTCACACGACTCTCGGCCACGCTTCCGCTTGCAACGTCCCCTCAACTTGACTATTACCCGCTCCTAAAGCCCGGCGAGCGATTTCCCGTGAGCGATCCACGGCTTGCGCCGCGCGTAAGCCCGCGACCCCGCGACGATCGCATATTCCTCCAGGGGCTACTCGAGGGTCTTGCTGCCATTGAGGCACGCGGCTACGCCCTACTCGCCCGCTACGGGGCCCCGCGCTTACAGCGGGTCGTTACAGCCGGCGGCGGCGCCGCTAACAGCGCCTGGCGCGCGATCCGCGAACAGGCGCTCAGGGTCCCGGTGAGCCTAGCCGCCGATCGGCCTGCCGCCCTAGGGGCGGCCCGGCTCGCACGCGCGGGCTGGCTTGACGCACATGAATCGGGTCATGGATCTCATTTTCCTTTGGACAGATGGGCGCCCGTACATTAACGTATGCTGAACTCTCCAAAAACATAAGCGAATCTTGCGTACTAGAGGAATGACGTTATGTCAATGCCCGACCTGGGCGATTCTATAAGCGTCCCCAGTCGAGCTGCGCTGCAACAGACCGTAGCGACGCGCATGGAGCTTGGAAAGCGCTTTGCGGTGATATTGTGCGACATCGACCGCTTCAAGCTCATAAATTACAGCCTCGGACGGGAATTCGCAGATCGGGTTCTGCGCCAAGTGGCCCAGGTACTCCGAGACGTCCTGGGACCGGATGCCTCCATAGGCCGATGGGGCGGGCCCGAGTTCCTATGCGTTATCAATGACACAGGCGAGGTCGACACGCTCGTCGAACGGCTACGTCACCGCATCGAGCGACTGGTCATACTGTCGAAGACGAGTCGCATCCACATAACGGCGAGCTTCGGTGTTGCGAGCTTTCCGCAGGACGGGGGCGGCCCCACGGATCTCCTGAATGCCGTAGAGGCGGCGCTCTATCACGCGAAAGGGTCGGGCCGTAATCGGGTGGTGCGCGCCACCATCGTGCAAAAACGCGTACTCGGCATGGGTGCGGCCCTGGAGGCGGCACTCCACGAACAGCGTATCATCGCCGCCTATCAACCCATCATCAATCTGCAAACGGGGCAGGTTGTGGCCGAAGAGGCCCTCGCGCGCATGCGCCTGCCGGATGGGCGCCTGCTGGCGGCCGAGGAATTCATTGAAGTCTCCCAACACCTCCAGCTTACCTACAAGATCGATCAAAGCGTGATCCGCGCGACCCTCGAGCGGTGTATCTCCTCCTTAAAGGAAAGCGCACCGCTCGTGCATTTCGTCAACATCTCGGCCGACCTCCTGCGCCACCCTGAAGCAGTCCAAGACCTGCTGGCTCTCGTCACCAAATACTGCGAGACCTGCCAACACCAAGGGGACACGCGAAGGGCGCTGGTCCTCGAACTCACCGAACGCGAACTGTTCGGGGATAGCCAGCATGCCCGCGAAATGCTCATGGATTTCGTGAACGTCGGCTTGAAACTCGCGCTAGACGACTTCGGGAGCGGCTACTCGTCGTTCCAATATCTCGCGGACCTGCCCTTTTCCTTCTTGAAGCTCGAAGGAAGCTTGGTCAGCCGCATACAGGAACCCACGGTGCGCTCCATCATTCATGGCATTCAGCGCATAGCCGAGGAATTGAAGATCACAACGCTCGCCGAGGGCATAGAAACCGCCGAAACGGCGGCCATTATCAAGGACCTCGGCATAGACTGGGCGCAGGGCTACCTCTACGGCCGGGCGAGCGAATGGCCGGCGCTTGCCGCCGGCCACCCCTGATCCCTCCTAGCTCACATGGGTTTGGGCGTGCCCGGTCATGCCCTCGTTGTCGATCCAGTCGACGGTGATGAGATCGCCCTTCTTCGCGTGGGTCAGCTTCACGGCGATGAGCGGGTCCTT
>NZ_JBTRWP010000015.1:0-62815 GCF_054609335.1 Acidiferrobacter sp.
TCCTTGACGCCAGGGGTCTGGGTTCGTAGCATAGCGGGCCTTGTGTTCCCCGGTAGCTCAGTCGGTAGAGCAGGTGACTGTTAATCACCGGGTCGGAGGTTCAAGTCCTTCCCGGGGAGCCAATAAATCAAGGACTTAGCACCGCCCTCTTCCTTTCCAATCCGTAATATGTCCACACTATGTCCACCTGAAAAAGAAAAGGGGCGGATATGGCGAGTCTGCGGGCAAGACCTGGCCCATCGGGCCGTAAGGTTTGGCAGGTACGGATCAAGAAGCGCGGTTATTCTGAACTCGCGCGGACATTCGACTTGAAGGGCGAAGCCGAGGCTTGGGCCAAGCAGGTCGAGGCTGAAATGGATCGGGGAATTTTCGTCTCCCGTACCGAGGCCGAGGGCACGACCTTAGCCGAAGCCCTGAACCGCTACCGTACCGAAATCGTCCCACAAAAAAAGAACGCAGAGCGCGAATCTCGGCGCGTCAACGGACTCATCCCTATGCTCGGTCCCCTTGCCCCGCGTTTTCTGGCGAGCATCCGAGGAAAAGACATCATGTCCTTTATGAAGACCCGACAGGCAGGCGGCGCGGGTCCTAATACCGTCCGATTGGATCTTGCCTTACTCTCTCACCTGTTTAATGTCGCCCGTACCGCCTGGGGCATGGAGTCTTTGAGTAACCCCGTCGAACTCGTCAAAGGCCAACGCCCTAAACTCCCACAAGGCCGCACCCGTCGCTTGGTAGACGATGAGCAAGCCCGCCTGCTGACCGCCGCTGCTACCTACGGTGGCGAGATCGGCCCGATCATTACCTGGGCCATCGAGACCGCCATGCGCCAATCCGAGATCGCCACCATGCGGTGGGAGCGAATTGATTGGCAAAAAAGCGTTTTGACGGTTCCTTGGGAAGAAACGAAGACCAGCGAGGCGCGGGGCGTGCCACTGTCCACGGCGGCGCTGGCGGTCTTGGGCGCCCTGCCCAGGCAGATAGACGGGCTGGTGTGGGGCATGCGTCCCGGCTCTATCAGTAGGGCCTTTAAGCGCGTCTGTAAGCGCGCCGGCATCGAGGGCCTGACCTTCCACGACCTACGCCACGAGGCGACCTCACGGCTCTTTGAAAAGCAGGAGTTCAATGCCATGGAGGTCTCCAGTATCACCGGGCATAAGTCGATGCAGATGTTGAAGCGATACACGCACCTGCGGGCCGAGGATTTGGCGAAACGGATGAAGTGAGGATGGGTTTTGGTCCTCGCGTCCCAACTCGATCAGCCAAGCACAGATACATGCATTTGTGGGCAAAGAGCCTAGTAGCGAAGTTGGGGTAACGTGAATATCAATAACGGTAGGGTTTTCTTCAAAGAACGCTGACCACTTTCTCCACGCTATTTTTGATTACGCAAAGATCGGGTCGGGACTCAATGCAGTCAATTAAGCTCCTCGCATTGAGTGTCTGGTTGTTGGCCAATGGCGATGTTGGCGTTTCGATCCATTTGGTCCGCAGTGCATGCCAGACCGGACATGGGCACGGATAGGAAACCTGACCGGCTGCTTTGATCAAGCCCGCCGGCGGGACTGCCCCATGGCGGGCATTCGCCTACTATAGAGGAACCAATGGGCCGAATGATCTCGGAGACGCGGGTACATCGCACTATATCTTCGGCTCGTTGGAAGCGACGCCTTAGTCACTGACGACAGGGGGCCATAATTGCTCTCAACGAGACGAGACATTGACGGCAGTGCGAGTACGCTTTGAGGTCGCCACAGAACTGCGAATCACATACGAACTGCGGAGTCGTAGCTTGACGACATGCAGTTCATCCATTTTGACGGCCCATTGGACGGTGACGCTTAAATATGAGCAAGATACGGGGGAAGACCATCGCGATCCGGACTGTCACAGGAGGTCCAGCGCGCAAGATTACCAAAATTATCGGTTATGGCGCAAAGGGCTTCGCAGTGGTTACGCCGTATCATGCCGCCCGCGCCGGCTTCGTAGGGAAAATGCCGGTTGACTACAAGAAGATTGGCCAGTTTGAAGTGCCGCACACTGACATCGTCGGATTCACAACCAGTGATCGCGTAAAGCTTTCGTACCACCCAGACGGCTTTGTTCAGTTTTCGGGAGAGGCGCAGGGAGCTATCATTTCTGGCCGTGACCCAACTAATGGCCTCCCGAAGGGAGTCGCGCTCATGAGTCAGCCCTTGTCGAGTCCGGTGCGTTCAGGACCGACCTTTGGGATCACTGCGTGGGGCCTCCACGATTTTTCTGCTTTGCCAGATACGGACGCCGTATCTCCGGCAACCGTCCTCTTCGAACCAGACGATCTGTACTTTCGCGGAGCAACCCCTTGCGAGGCCAACGGCATTATTCTGGAGGTCTTCGCGTTCCCAAAAAGATACTGGGCGGGTGTACGGAAACGCGGTCGCGACTATGTTCTGACA
Organism: Acidiferrobacter sp.; assembly: GCF_054609335.1. NCBI lineage: Bacteria > Pseudomonadati > Pseudomonadota > Gammaproteobacteria > Acidiferrobacterales > Acidiferrobacteraceae > Acidiferrobacter > Acidiferrobacter sp. The sequence continues at coordinate 2,436 of NZ_JBTRWP010000015.1, forward strand.
ATCGCGTTCAAAGACTTTGAAGCGTCACGAGCCGCAATTGAGCTCAAAGTGATCGATATTCCAGGGCAAGATGTAATGTTGGCTGGCTTTGCCAGCAACGCTCGGTTGACGTTCCCAAGTGATTCTGGTTGGGTGCTCAGCGGTCCTGGCAGTGCTGCTCCTGATGGGAAGGGTCACGTGCTGGTAGCTTTTTATCCGCGTGACACATTCGATGCGAAAGGACTTCCGTCGCTTGACCGCTAGAGTCTGCGACGGCCGACAGTTAACCAACAGTTACAGGACACCGTAGGCAGTCTTCCTGCGGCCGCTTTGCGCAACTATGGTCCATACTGACAGTGTCGGCCCGGAAGGGTTGTTCCCTTACGTCGCCATCGGATATTGCTGTGTCCGCTCCGCTAACCGGTTATTGCTAGCGCCGATGGCGTGGTTCAGCACTCGAACGTCGATCAGCAACATACATCCTTGAGTCGCCCGGTCTGGATCTGTTGGCCGCGCTCGGCTCGGGATTACCCGTTCAGACGGGGTTATTTCAAATCAATCCTTGTCCCGCTGCCTCGCGTATAAACTGAAAGTCCAGAAAAGTTCCGGTAGTTGGACGTGTTCCCTTGAAATGCAGAAAAGCGGCCCCATCCAAATAGATGTCTACGAGTTGGGCGGCACGGTGGCATCGTCCCCCCGATTGCCAAGCATACTTTTGGAGGAGCGCTGCATGTTTGCCGACGTAAAGGGACCATCTTTCATCTTCTGGCCGGTTGGTTGCGGCGACAGCACCACCATCGCAATCAGCGATACTGAAAACCTACAGATTGATCTCAACGACAGCGCCATGGCTGAGGCGGGCGACAACGAGAAAATCCCACTTGTTGATGAGCTGGTAGCCAAGCTTCCACAGCGTAACGGTAAGCCCTATCTGTCCTGCTTTGCTCTCACACATCCCGATCTGGATCATTGCAAGGGGTTCAGGGACCTCCTCAAGCGCGCGACCATCGGCGAACTGTGGCACACCCCACGGATTTTCCGAGAATTCCATCGGGATTTGTGCGATGACGCTATTGCTTTTAAGAAAGAAGCCAAGCGGCGCGTTGCCGAGACGATCAAGGCTGGCGGCGACCCCGGAGCTGGAAATCGCGCTCGGATAGTAGGCTATGATGATTTGCTGCAGGAAGACGACTATCGCGACTTCCCCGGGGCGTTCTTCACGACGCCTGGAAAATCCATAACCTTTCTGGATGGCGTCGATGTCGCGGATCGCTTTGCCGCTTTCGTCCACGCGCCCTTTAAGGACGACTCTGCCGAAGAGCGCAACGAAACCAGCTTGGCAATGCGGGTCTTGATCGGCACACCCGCCTTATCGATGGCAGGCCTGTTCTTTGGGGATTTGGCCTATGCGACCCTACGGCGCATCTTTGACGAAACTAAGAGCAATAACAAACTGGACAAGCTTAACTGGAACGTTTTGCTGGCACCGCATCATTGTTCGAAGAAGGCGATGTACGAAAAGGACGACCAGGGCAACGATGTCCTCAAGCAGGATATTTTGGATGACCTCAAGAATCGGCAGTATGCTGGCGGCTACATCGTGTCGTCTTCATCCACCATCCCCGGTTTGAATTCGTCCGGTGACAATCCGCCCCACGCCAAGGCCAAGAACCGCTACCAAGAAATGGTTTCCGGCGGCTTCCTGTGTACTGGTGAGTACAGCGCCCCGGAAAAGATGCGCCCGATCATTTTTACCGTGACCGCGCAAGGTATAGCGCAGGTTGACAAGGACTATCCCCTGTCCGAAGAAGCTAAGTCCGACCTAGCCAAGGCAGTCGCGGCTGCGCGTGGCACAAACGCCCCCCCTTCCGCCAAAGTCGGTTTCGGCCACGGATGAGGTCAGGCGGCCAGACCTGGGCTCTCGAACAACTCGAAGGGATCGCTGCCAAGTCTAATGGCGCCTTGGAGATAGTTGAGATCACGGAGCCCGCGGAGACAGACGCTTACCTAAAGGCGGGGGTCTCGGTCGACTGCGGTCGCTATCCTCGGGCTAAAGGTGGTATCCCGTATCGGCCGCGTGAAAGGCTAGTGATTTCGATTCCGTCGCAGTTCCCACTGGAGATTCCTAAACTTAGGTTTACCCACTCCGACTATAGCGGGTTTCCGCATATCCAGTGGGGTAGCTCGGTCTGCCTCTATCAATCGCCGGAGACGGAATGGCAACCGGATGATGGGATGTTCGGCTTCATCCGGCGCGTGGACGAGTGGCTTTGTGCCGGGTCAGACAACCAGCTTGAGCCCATCGGACTACCGCTGCATCCACCAGTCGCCTACCAGAAAGGGCAAGCTCTTTCTGTTGTTCCTACCCAGAATACCCCAACGCCCGAGCCGCCCTGGTGGGCAGGGTACGCAAAGATCGTCAGGGAAAATGAGGTTTGTCTGGAACTTGGCGAATGGCTGGAGCGCGACAACGTTGCTTCAGGAACGCGCGTCGCGCCCGCGATTCTGTTACCGGGCGACATGCCATTTGAGTATCCCGAGACCATCGCCGCGCTGAAGGATGTACTAGAGCAACGTGGCATCCCGCTGGAAATCATTCGGTTGCTCCTTTCGATAGGCGCGCTGCGCAACCATGATGACAAGCCGCTGATCTTTATTCTGGGAGCGGCTATGCGGAGGATAGCGGGGGGCGATCGGCAGCAGCACCTCGCGGTCTGGCGCATCAAAGCGGAACAAGCGCTTGAACTGCGCAACGCCGTACTCGCCGCAACGGAAGAGAACCCGGTCGATGAGCATCTCTTCCAGGAATGGACGGAGCGGGCTAGTATCGATTGGTGCTCGGTTTTGGAGGACCGGCCGGAAATCATCGTCCAGAGGGACACTGGGACGCCCGCTCAGTTCTGGCGTGGTCGCCATGTAGTGATAATCGGCTGTGGCGCAATCGGAAGCACAATTGCGATGCTTCTGGCTCGAGCGGGCGCGGCGAAGCTCCAGCTCTACGATAAGGCAGTGGTGAAGCCAGGTCTTCTTGTCCGGCAGATCTTTGACCGTCATCAGATCGGTTACGGGAAAGCCACTGCAACCCGCTCCAATGTCCGTTACATCAATCCGAAGGTCGACGCTGTTGCGCACAACGAGAATATTCTCGATGCGCTGCGCAACGCCTCCATGCTTGGGGCCTTATTCGAAGCAGACGTTATCATTAACGCAACGGCCTCGGTTCGTGTTGCAAGCGCTTTGGAATATCACTTGCGCGACTGGCCAAAAAGCCATCCCCCGATCGTGTCAATGGCCATTGGCCACAAAGCCGACACTGGCTTGATGACATTGGCGCAGCGTGATGTGGCCGGCATCACTTGTGATCTAGACCGGCGCCTGAAGTTGGAATTTGCCAATTCACCGAACGGCAACCACTGGCTGGACGAGTTCTGGCCGAACAAAGCATATGCATCACGACTATTCCAGCCTGAGCCCGGATGTTCTGATCCCACTTTTGTCGGATCAGCGACAGACATAGCCGTCCTGACTGGTCGCATGTTGAACGTGGCAAGCGGTTGGCTTACCAGAGGCGTCAGTGACCGTGCCTACGGTTTTGGTATGTATATACCGACAGCACCTCAGACAATCGCTGACTTGCCGCCGGAGGCGGAATATTCTTGGCCATCGGACGGGATATATGCTGACGCGCGACATGGTTATCAGATCCGTCTCGCACCTGCGGCGAAGGCCACGATGTTGAGCTGGATACGGAGTTCGGAACGGCAGCGCGCGGCCGACGTGGAAACCGGAGGTGTTCTATTTGGTCAAGTAGACGATTTCCTAAAAGTCATCTGGGTTAGCACCGCCAGCGGGCCACCACCCGATAGCACGGCAACCCGGAACGGATTCGTCTGCGGAACGCGTGGCGTGGAACGGATGAATCAGGAGTTCGTTGCACGGTCGCACGGCTCTGTATCCTTCATCGGCATGTGGCATACCCATCCTGGGAGTGTGCCTGAACCGAGCCCTATAGATCAGGATGCCATGGCACAGCTGTTCGCCAGTCCCGACTTCCTGGGCCACCACTTCCTTATGTTGATTGTCGCTGGCTCATCGAACGCACCATTGATCGCGGGAAGCTTGTTTGACCGAGATGAATAGCGCTTCCCCTGAACCTTCACAGCCATTTGTCGCGCTTGCTCTATCTGGCGGCGGCTCGCGTGCCATTGCGTTTCATCTCGGTTGCTTGCGCGCACTCCATGACAGAGGTTTGTTGGAGAAGGTCAAGGTCGTGTCGACGATTTCTGGCGGCAGCGTCATCGGGGCCTGCTTGGCGTACTGGGATGTTGACTTTCCTGAGTTTGACCAGCGGATCGTGGGTATTTTGCGCAAGGGATTTAACAGATCAATTGCCCGGTCGGTGTTCTTCAGTCAAGAAACGCCCAAGATCTTGGCGACTCTTGTATGTACCGCCATCCCCACGCTGGTACTGGGCGCGGTGAGGATCGCGTTGCGATTGATTCGTCTCATTACGGGCCTGCCGACAACGGCGATTGAAAATTGGCTGGCATTCCTGTCGCGCTCGCTGCCGATCTGGGGAAGCCTGACGACCGCATTCGAAAATGCGCTTCAGAGGAATGTTTTTGGCACTGCCACGCTGACCGAAGTCAAGCGGCCAGGCGTGCGAGTTGTCATCAATGCCTGCGATTTGCGGACTGGAACAGCATTTCGGTTCGGTTCCCAGAGCTCCGGCGGCTGGAGATATGGACGTATCACCGAAAATGATATTCTTGTGGCAAAGGCAGTGGCGGCGTCTGCTGCATTTCCTCTTTTCCTGCCGCCGCTAATCGAGGAATTCCGCTTTGAACGAGCGGGAGCGATAATCACGGAAAAGGTGGTACTAACAGACGGTGGCGTCTTCGATAATCTCGGCATCACCGTTCTAGAACCCGACAGGGATAGCGGAATCAGCATTAATACCTTTCCCGCAACCCATATTATCAGCCTCAATGCTGGGCCGGGCCAGATGAGTGGGGATACGAGTCCATTCTGGTGGCTAAGCCGGGTAAGACAGTCCTTCGATACTGTCCATCGTAAGGTTCAAGACAGCGCTTATAGTCGCCTGCATCGCTACGTTGAGAGTGGAAGATTAAGGGGATTCGGTATGGTATATCTTGGCCAGATCGATAGCCGCTTGCCCTGTGCGCCGGCTGACCTTGTTCGTCGTGAGACGGTACGGGACTACCCCACGAACTTTGCGTCTATGGCACAGGGCGATTTAGACATGCTTGCGCTTCGCGGTGAGCAACTCACGAACGTCGTAATCGATCGGTATTTGTCCAGTATTTGAAAAGGTGAGACAGTGTTTTCTAAACGCGCAGTTCGTGATGCAGCGCCCCCCGCACATCGTAAGAACACAGCGGAATCATGAACCCATCCGCGTAGCCGGCAGAGAAAGGTGTCACGCCCTAGGTACGTCGCAGCGTGTGACACCCTCGTGTTCCACGGAGCAGCGCTTGCTCCTATCGGAAAGAGTCGCTCCGGATCACGCAAAACGAACGCTAAAAGCTGGCCGCCACAGCTTGTACTCAAATGGCTGGCATGGCCGAGTACCTTCTGGAGAATGCGAGGGTGATTGGCCAGAGCACATAGAACGCTGCCTTCGACACGGCACTGAATCGAACGGCGGCAGTTGGTTGAGTCCCGCCGGCGAGTCCGATCAAAGCCGTCACTCAAGCGTCCTATCCGCGCCAGTGTCTGGTATTGCCTGCACTGCGGACCGAATAGATCGAAATGCCAACGTCGCCATTGGCCGATGATTTGCCGTTCGTGACTGACTCAATGTCGGCCAAAGCCGTCGTTGATCGCCCGCTTGATCAACGACGGCTAACGACCAGAAGCGGAAGTAGATCGGTTGTAAAAGTGGACGCACATTGCCATGCCACTCAAGCCGAGTGACACGTTTTGGACGTATTTGACGACAACCCATCCACTAGCGAAGCACGAGACTGCTACATCGCGATTCTTTTCAGCTTGCCCTTGATGTCGTCCCGCCGCCGGCCAATAAATTCGAGGAAATGGTCAAACCCGTAATTATGCAGTACCGGAATCGAATGTCGCGTCTTGAACTGAGCGTCACGCATCTGTAACCACCCATCAAGCGCCGCAGCATTCTTTTCCAGATTTTCCTTGTCAGTCAGCAATTGAAGGTTGGTAATCGTGTTGAAGTGCTTTTGGTAAGATGCGATGACATCGGGGTCATACCCTCGGGCATTTAGGTTCCGCGCCGTAAATTCCGATTTCGGATAAATGTGGTCCTCGTGGTACGTACTATCTTTCCAGTCCCGGCTGGGGTATAGGAGCGACAGGATCAGGTAACTGTACTTGGATCCATACTGGGTTGCCAGAAGATTGTCGATTTCCGTCTCAGAAAATCCAGGCTCGATGTTGAGTTTTTTGTTGATGGCTTCATAAGGGAAGAACGAAAAATCCGTTTGTTCGTTAAGTACGTCTTGGAGGTTCTTCAATGTGGTGTCGGATGAACCGCCAAACGCATTCTTGAGGAGGGCTATGGCAAGCCACTTCTCCATCAGTAGTTGATTTCGCACATCCGCTTGCTGGGTTGATTCGACAAAATTCTTCTTCCCAAGCCGACTTAGATACAGCGCGATCGGGAGCAGCGCCAAGGTGGAAATCAGGTTCTTGTCGCTATAGCCAAATCGGCTAATCAAGCGAATCGTCGTGTGGATGTTTGTCTTGATCAGTTCCCAGTTGTCCTCGATTTTCTCTAGGTTCGGTTTGGTGAAATGTTTCACCTGATACTGAATCGGGAGTCCGGAGGTAAGATACAGAGCGCCTTTGAGCACAAAATCTTTGCCGAGGTTGTACCCCGCACCGATGGCGTTAATTTCGTCTGTAAAATCATGGATCTCGTCGCGTGCGTTGAGGTTTCTCCATTTGGCAGTGGCTGTGGAGAGTAGAATGTCACTGTACTCCAGCTTTTTCCCTCCCGTATTCGCACGAATGAAAATCTCAACTACCTTGTCATAGTCATCTGACCGCTCTTCGAAAAAGTTGATCAACCGCTCCGTAAACAACCGATTGTGTAGTTCCTCGATCAGTTCAACAGCATTATCAATGAGTAACAGGTCGTGTCCGATGAGCCGATCCCGAATGTCCTTTCTGGCTTGTTTAGCTGAGTTGAAGTTCAAAATATTTCCCACAAGGTACCAATATTGTGGGTTCGGATTTTTGGGGTTTTGTGTCGCACTTTCCCTGAAGGCGAATTCGTAAGTTAGTTCCTCTGGATTGTCACTGCGCTCTGGCTTCTTAAAGAGGTTGATATAGAGGCGTGTTTGTTTCCAGTTGTAATAGAAGAACCGATACGATCCCTTAAGGCCGAGATAGAGCGATGTCAGTCTCTGCTGCCCATCTAGGACAAGGTAAATGTCCTGATTGATTCCGGCCACGTTGGCCTCTTCGTTGTGCGGATATTCCTTATCAAAATCGCTGAAGAATTTGTACGCGGCCCATAGACTTTTGTTTTTTTCCAGTACCTTCCAAAACAGAAATGAACCAATCGGGTAATTACCCATAATAGAATCGAACAACTTTTCGATGCCGTCCGTGTCCCAGACATATTCGCGCTGTATCGCAGGCAAAAATGTCGTCCGATTTATGTACTCGAGAACGACTTCGCTGATTGTTTTTGGAATATAGCTCATGGAATCCTCAGGATTGTATGTTTTTGTGAAGGAAATAGCACCCACACGTATTTGTATGGCTTCATACCATTCTGCCACACGATTAGTAAGCGAATTGCCTCTTACGCTATAAATATCGTGTAACTACGAAGATAGCCCTCACTTTGATTGACCGTTGGCGCCCAATGGTCATTTGGCGGCTCACCACGTAGTCACAAGCCTCCAGCAGGATATCGCGCAAGCGCGGATCACATTGTAGATGATCATGCTCTGACCGGGCTTGCCATATCAGTCACCTTCCTCTTCGAATTCAGCGTTCTTGAATCGCAGCACCTTGGAGTTCTCCTTCACGGTACGCTGCACCCCCTCATCAAATCCTGCGGTTGCCTCCGCCTGAATATCCACCGTAATCTTGACCTTCACGCCGGCACGCGATGTGAAGTGTAAGATCACCTCATCGACCACATCGGCAAACTGCTTTTTGGCTTGAATCGCCTCCAACTCGATACTGCCATAGAACTGCGTCTTCAATGTTTGCGGCGCGGTTTGACCACTTGTGTAGACCGCCTTTCCGGAGTCCTCAATGTGAGGCGCGTTGCCGGCGGAACTGGCAATCGGCTCCGTCGGATTCAATCGAGCAGCCCCGTCGGCAGCCTTCTGCGCTGCGGCATAGGCCGCCGCCGTTACAGGCTCGATCAGGAGCAGGGAGGCATCCAAAACCTGCGAGGTGGGCTTTCCGAACGTAAATCCGAGGTAGCGACCTTCTTCCTTACCTTGCGCAAAACCGAAGAAGTCCTGACTCTCCGCCCCGCCGCGCAGCGTGCGCCGAAAAACGGCATCATCCTTCAGGCGTGGCAGATACAGCTGCTGGCAGCTCTGCTGCCACACATTCAGGGCGTTGGTCTCCGTGACGCCGTCCTTCCAGAACCAGTCCTTTAGGACTTTGGCTAAGTGGATCGGCGCCCACTCGGTGATCAAGAGCTCGTTCTCCTTCAGCACCCGTTCGATTTCTTGCGTGAGGTTTGGCGCCCCCGCGTTGATTAGAAAAGGTTCCCACCGGATTTCGGACAGCCCTTTGCCGGGACGCGCTTCCTGCATGGGGGCGATAATCCACTTATAGGCCTCGCGGATCATACGGCGCAGCGCGTCGTTCGCCTCTTCGAGGGTCTTGCGGGCCTGGCGTGCCTGGATCTGGTCGAGATTGAGCTTCGTCTCGTTGATGTCGCTCACAATAGAGCGCCATGCCAGGGTCGAACGCACCTGATCCCTTAGGCGGCTGACGGTGTCGTCGGCGGCCGCCAGGAAGATCAGGCGGTTCTGCTTGAAGCGCGGCTGGTCGCCACGCGTCTTTAGAATCTCGGTGGCGCGCGCAATCGCACGGTTCTCGCCACTACGGCTGAACGCGGCGTCGGGTGGTAGCGCCACCAAACGCAGTTGCCAGTCATCAGGAACATCGCTACTGGGCATGAAAGTATGGGTACCGCCGAACACGCCGCCAGCGAAGGCCTTCTGCACACCCTCCCGGATGACAGGGAACACGTCCTCTTTATCCTGGAAGCGGCGCTTGCGCTCCTCCATCTCCCGGCGCAGGTTCGGACGGGTATCAAACCAGAACCGGTTACTGCCGCTATTCAAATAATGAAGGCGGTCGCCTAAGCGGCGCAGGGCATCTTTGTAGATGCCGACCTGTTGCCCCGGTTGGGCGGCACCCAACAGAACACGCTCCTGTTCAACGCCCCGCACCACTTGATTCGCCGTGCTCGGTGCGCTTCCCAAAAAGATCGTCCGGGCCGAGCGGCGGCACGCTTGCACGCTGCCCAGACGGGGGTCGCGGTTCTCAATCTCGGTGGTCTCGGCGCGCTCGCCATCGACATCCCGCTCGACCACGGGGTCCCAACCCTGCGGCAGGTAGTAGAGCAACTCGTTGCGCGTGTCGGCATCGGCAAGCGGGAAGCTGCCGGGCATAATCAGCGGGTCTTTGTCGTTGTCCTTCCACAGTCGGTGGATGACTTTTGCCATCAACTTCAGTACGCCCCGAGTCCGCTGGAAGCTATCGAGCGATGACCAGTCCTCATATAGGCGATCGAAGACTTCCGGGTGAATCGGATAGGCATGCATCAGGCGCTCGAAATAACGGCTCTCCTGCGTCTCGTGCGGAAAATCCTCGCTATGGGCCGTATAGGTGTCAGCAAACGCCCGGCACACCGATTCGGCGGCCGCTTTGTCGTTGATGCAGGCAAAGAGACGCCGGCGGACGATCTCGAACGCCTCCTCCGTACCGACCGGCTTCCACAGCGCTTGGATACGACCAAAGTAATGCGCTAAAGAGGCCAGCGCCTTCATACCGCGCTCGCTGCCGGCCTCCTTATCCGACTCCGGTAACGAAACCAACAGGACCGCGGTCGGTACGGCCTTGAGGGCCTCCGTCAGCGCCTGCACGAAGCTTAAGTTCGAATCAAAACTGCCCCCGGTCAGGGTCTTCCCTTCCTCGAACTGGCGCACATAGGCCACCAGTTCATCGATCAGAATCACGCAGGGGGCATAGCGGCCGAGCAAGGTCCCTAGTACCGCCTTGCCGGGCGAGGTGCCAGAGGCATCGGCATCGGCCACCAGGGCGTAGCCCTCAGCCTCCCCCAACTGCCACGCAAGATCGCCCCACAGGGTGCGAATGATCTGCCCGTCCCGCGTTACCGGTTGGTTGGGCGATGACTTGACCCCATCCAGTACGGCCACCCGCGCGGGCGGCAATTCCGTCACGCCCGCCGCATCCAGAATCGGAGGGATACCCGGTAAATCACTGACTGCGGCCTCTCCTTTGGCGAGGTGGTAGACCGCCAGCATCGTGTGCGTCTTACCGCCGCCGAAGGCCGTTTGCAATTGGATGACCGGATCCCCGCCCTTGCCAGACAAGCGCTTCACCACAGAATCCAGCAGCAGACGCATGCCCTCGGTGATGAAGGTGCGCTGATAGAACAGCGCGGGGTTCTGGTACTCAGGCGTTGCCGTCCCGTCATGGACACGCGAGAGGTCGGCGGCAAACTCGGCTTGCTGGAACGTCCCTTTTAGGACATCCTCATGCGGAACGGCCACTTCACGCCATGGTTTGAGATTCATATTCATCCCCTCAATCAGATATCCAGTTGCGCCTGAGCACCGACAACACCCTCAGCTGTTGATGCCTTTTCGATACTCGGCCATGCCGCGATTAATTCGTTATAAGCTCGCGCCTCTTCAGCCCACCCTTGGCGTTCACAAAGGGTGTAGAGGCGATAAGCAAGCGCGCGGATAGATTCCGCATAGGTCGGCATGCGGGCCAGCAGATCGCCTGCAGCGGATTCCGCACCCTGATTAAGTGCACGGATCAATTGGTGCAATGCCTCCCATATGGGCGTGCGCATACCCGCCTCAGGCGTCCAATCTGTCTGGAGTTCCGCCCAACGCAGAAGCCGCAGCTTCCCACCACCACTCTCGACTACACCCGCCGATTGCAGACTCCCGACACTGGTACCTTTGGCGCGCGCCAAAACGTCAGCCTCCCCAAATTTGCCCTCGGCCCAGCCTTGTCCCTCGCACCAATGCAGGCAGAATTGGGTGTCGTGGTCGAAATCGTCTTCAGCAAAGAAATGATTGATAAGTTGCAGAGCCGTACGCACGCTCATGGGCTTGCCGTCGGCTTCGAGTACGGCGGCGTATTGGCTATATATGGCCATCCCTGGGCCGATAATGGCCTGTGACAGATCCACCGGAGCTACCGGGGAATTAACGCCACCGCGCGTCATATCCAGCAGCGCCTCTGGCAGGGTCGCGTTCAGTTCACGGATAAATTCCCGACGACTAGCGGTCGCCGCATCTGCTGCGCGCTTGCGGCAGACGAGGACGATACTGGAGGCGAGAGCATTGGTCCCTTGCCCGATCATTCGGCTGCCGTTCTCTGTGCGCATAGGCCAAGTCCCGCTGATGGCAAAACCAGCTTCGATAACGGCAGCCAAGAAAGTCGCCCAGCCGGTATTAGTCAGTCCTTGAGTATCGTCACTCTCCGCCTGCTTAAATGCATAGTAGATGGTAACCGGAAAGGCCGGATGCGCTTGCTCCGCCAAGCGGTGCATCGCCTGCGTCATACCGCCCAAGAAAAACGCCTCCGCCTTTTCCTTGCTGCCATGCCGGTACGGTGTCGCCACCAACTCCTCGGCCTTCGGCACGGCGAGCGTGGCAAAAAGGTCGGGGAAGACAGATTTCAACGACCGCCGCAACCAAACGTAAAAAAAATCCGACAAGTCCGCGTAACCGATATTGTCATAATATGGCGGATCGGTAGAAACCACTTTTTCATTCGACAGCTCCTGTTTCCCTGCATCTATCTGTTGAGCGGAACCAGTTGCCTTTGCTGCAACGAACTCGAACGCCTTTGCAAAAGCTTTGAAAACACCATCTACGAGCACAACCCATGCGCCTGAGCTACGACCAAGCGGATTAGTTTCTGCAAAGTCCCAGATCATCGGGATCGCTTGGCGCCCAAACAACTGACGTGGACACTGCGCGACAGGCTCCCACCTACAGAGGCTGTTCCCAAGGTCGGCCTGCTTGCTGAGCACAAACGCCAAATACACCCCCACTGCCTCCGCATAGGCCGTGGCCCCGGTACCCCCCTCACTCAATCCCCGCCCATCGTCCGTCATACCGGCGGCTACGGCATCTGTTTTCACCTTGGCCCGAGCTTCCTGGGCTAGGTCAGAAAACGCGGTCAACGCCACGAGTTGGCGGGGGGTAAAATAATCACCAAAAGTCCTGAATCCGTAGCGGCGACCCTGTGCATTGCTCGCCCAGGTTCCGCGGCTCGGTGCGTCTGGTTTCCACATTGGCTGCGCAGTCCGCGCAATGGCTTCCATCTCAGCGGTGGGCGACAGATACACGCGGCCACGAATGCCTTCAGCAACAATCGCCATGAGCCGCGCATCCATACGTCCAGCATTGGCCTCGTCGTCAATGTATGAGTATCGGAATGGCGAGTTCGACATAAGGCAGCGGAAACTACCCTGCGACACCTTAGTACCCATCTTTGCCGCCTCGGCGTCCCGGGGTTTCCCCACCTTCACGGTGAACCGGTAGCCGCCGTTCTTGATCACCGGCTCGACGTACGCCTCCTTGCCCTCTTTGGTAGACAACATGAAGGTGCTGGTAAGCGGCACATCCACGTGGCTGAAGGCGGGGTTGGGGCTTTTGACTGTGCGCGCCCAGAGCCAAGCAATGACAGTGAGCTTCTTTCCTATATAGGGTTCGAGGTCGGGTCGCGGATTATGCGGGTCTTCCACCATCTCTGTTGTGACAGCAATCTGCGGATAAAGATGGCCGATGCGCTTTTCGGCCTCATCGCGCATCCATTGACCGTAGTAGCGGACATCTTCCGCCAATCCTTTAGCCCCACACCAGTCGGTTGTCATGGCCCTGCAATCGGCTGCCTGTTGCCGCCACCCGGGGTTCACCGGCGGCAACCGGGCAAACTTCGGTGGGATCTCGATCATCGCCTTGTTGATCAACACCGCCACCGGATTCAAATCCGAGGCGTAACTCTCAAGCCCCAGCCGCTGTGCCTCTAGCGGCAATGCGCCACCTCCTGCGAACGGATCATGGAAGGCAGGCAGTTTATCGGGGTTGAACAACTCAGCGGCCTGTGGGTGGTCCTTATTGAGTTCGCAGGTTTCACGCCAGGAACGCCTGATCTCGGCCCGGGCTCGGCCTAGTACCTCTTCGTTGGTCGTGTTCTCCCACTGCACGAGATCTTCGATGATCTTAAAGAGCCGCTCCCGCTCAATGGCGGCCTTCTCCTTGTTCATTCCGTACTTGAAACCACCACCCTGCTGGTAGCCGGGGTCATTGACCATCTGCGCAAAGATCACGGCCCGTGCCGCCGCGAGCGGTCGACGCGCCCACCAGAGGTGCAAAGTGCTGGGATGTCCGTGACGAATGGATTTCTCGCGCGCGGCCGCCACATTGATGACATCAAGGGGCAGTGCCACCTCGATCAGTTTCTTAGGGGTTTTGATGGGCGTCATTGTGCGGTCCTTATTGCCAGTGAGCAGGGCGCTGGAGAATAAAACCATCCGCGCGAGACACCGCGGGCGGTAACTGCGACTGACGCAAATTCGCCTCTCCTATGGTAAAGGTGGCGTGGGCCGTTTTTTTGAGTTCGAAAGATTGTCGGCCGGGAGGGAATACCACGATAAGCCGCTTGGCCAGGAACTTCATGCGCAGTGTGCGCACGGGCGTGGTCAGGTCGCTGTCGCCAGAGATGAGCAGCGCGGTATCGAATCGGTCGTCGAAAGCATCCGTCAAGAGCTGGACGGCAATATTCACATCGGTCATCTTCTCCTCATAGTCCATCCACTCTGCGCCACACTGCCGGCACTGCCGAGGCTTTTCGAGGTAGTGGCCGAAGTACGCCTGCAGCCTCGGCAACGTGCTGAGGGCTTCAAGATATGTGGTCTGACGTTGCCTGTCGGCCAGGTTGCGGCCGTTGGCGCGGATGCGCGATGTGAAATAGTGCACACCTTGCAGCGTTTGCCCCGGCTTCAACAAGGCTTGCCCCAACGCCACCAGATCCAGCCAGTAGTATTTGCGCCAGCCTTTGCTGCGTAGCCCAAAGTACAGGTTGAAACCATCAATATAGACCATGACACGGCTCATCCCGGGCCTCCGGTCTCGCAGAGGCCAGCCCATACCTTGACACGGGTGGTCATTGTCATGACAATGTGGCTTGTCAACCCCGCCGGCGATCGCATCTCCGGCCCGACGCCTCCCTCGTGGAGGCGTTTCTTTGTGGGGTGCTTCCAGCGCATCATAGCGACCCCACTCCGGCGACGGCCTTTGCCAGCAACTGGTCCAGATCGAGATTGATGCTCGTGACCGCCCAATCCGGCTCCTGCCCAAAAGGCTTCCTCACATAGAACGGCCCTTCATGCCGATCCCCATCCACCAAAACGATCGCCAGGATGAACTTGTCCTGCTGGTTCAACCCATAGAGGATTTCGTTGCGGGTGACGGTCACCGTGCGGCTGCCCTTGGCACGGCCCTTCACTTCGATATGACGCGCGGGCGGCAATCCGCCCTCCTGCGCCTTCGGCAGACTCGTCACGTCCCATCCGCATTTTTGCGCCGAGACATCGATGACATCATGCCCCAGGGCCCGCTCGGTCTCCATAACGGCCATCATGGCGACCTGCTCCACGCGCGCCCGAGCCTCGGCATCCGCCGTCCACCCCGGCTGCCCCTGGCGCTGGGCGAGCAACCCGGCCGGAATCACCAGCGCTCCCCCGACCACCACGGGTGTGGCCGAAATCACATGACGCATGGCGAGAAGTTCTTTTTCGCGCGACGCCAAACGCACCGTCAGATCATCAATCATGCGACGGACATTTTCTAAGGTAAGACGCACATCCTTACCCGCCGCGATGTCGTCCTGAAACTTGATATAGCGATCCGACCAGTAATTGATCTCTTTCACCAGCCGTTCGTGGACTGCGGCCAGGGTCTTATCCACGCTCTTCTCGCGCCGGGCACGCACCTCATCGAAATGCTCGGGCACGAGATGCGTGGAGGCGTAAGCCAAGGCCTGCTGCTCGAGATTCTGCGTGATCCACGGGGCCGCCAGGATGTCTGCGATAAGCCCCCTATCTGCGTCGCTGATCGGTTCCAGATCAAGGTGGGGGGCCCACCCTGCGTTGATCGCCCGGCCTTGCGGGTCGATCTCAACAAACTGCATGCGACGGGACACGACAGGGGTGGAATCCGCCCCCTCCTTGACGGAGTGATCGATAATGAATAGCGCCTTAACCGTAAGGCCCGTGTCCGTGGGGTCGACCAGCACCGTGCCCTGTTTAAGCGTGGGGCGATGCTGTTCCAGCACGAGATCGATGACGGATTGCATCAGCGGATGAGCCGGGTGGATGAGGCTCGCCATCACAGCCCCCACGCGGTCGGTGAGACGCACGTACTGCTTCTCAAAGCATACTCGCTCATAGCGACGCAAAACGGGGTTCGCGTGCCGGCGATCCCGCCCCGTGATCTGCCGATCCCGTTCGCGGATATTGGCCGGGACGTGGGTGATCTCGTAGCGGCCTGGCTCACGGGGGCGCAATTCGCCGCCGAGCTGCTGGAAGGCCTGATGGAAAAAGGAGCGGATAAAATAGGGCTGGAGCTTGCGGGCCTCGGCCTTTTCCATTTCCTCCTTGACCGCGAAAAGCCGGTGCTCGTCCATCACCTCTTCACAGAGGGCGTTGCGCTGGATGATGGTTTCGAGGTGCGCGGTATCCAAAGCGCCCTCCACCTTGCGTTGGAGGCGGGCGAGCACCTCGGGATCGGCGCCATAGCGGATGGCCTCTATCAGGAGGTCTTTGAGGCTCTTATCCTCAAACACCTCGCCCAAAATGTCGAACACACGACCGCCCAGCGCTTGGCGCTCGATTTCCAGCTTCTCGAGCAGGCGCTGAAAGACATCGCCCTCACGGGTCCCGGCCGCCACCAGGTTCCAGAGATGGCAGACCTCGGTCTGACCGATGCGGTGGATACGACCGAAGCGCTGCTCCAAGCGGTTGGGATTCCAGGGGAGATCGTAATTGACCATGAGATTCGCGTTTTGTAGGTTCACGCCCTCACCTGCGGCGTCGGTCGCGAGCAGCACGCGCGTGGCCGGGTCGTTACGAAACAACTCCTGCACCTTGCGTCGTTCTTCGCGCTTGATGCCACCGTGAATCATCGTCACGGCCTCTTCATGACCGATCAGGCCGCGAATCTTGACGGCCAGATAGTTCAGCGTATCGCGGTGCTCGGTAAAGAGAATGAGCTTGCGCTGGCGGCCCTCAGCATCACGCATCTCGGGCGTGTTTTGCAGCAATCGGGACAACTCTTCCCACTTGCGATCTTGCCCGGAGTGCACCACCTGTCGGGCTTGCTCCTCCAGCCCTTCGAGAATGAGGATCTCGGCCTCAAGCTCCTGAATGGTCTGCGCGGCCGTGGCCTGATCGACCACAGCCTCTTCGAAATTCTCGTAGTCCTCCGACGAAAGGGCGTCGGCGGATTCCCAGATATCTTCCGGGGCATTATTTGCGGTGCTCGGATTCACGGTCTCGGCCAGCGACTGACCGCGCTGGCGCAACTTCTCTTCCTCGACCCGACGGGTGAGTTTGTTGCGACGGCGCTTGAGTGACTGGTAGATGGCTTCGGGGCTGGAGGCGAGCCTACGCTGCAGAACAGTGAGCGCAAAGCCCACCGCGCCCCGGCGGCCCCCATCCTGCAGTTGATCCGCGCGGTTCATTTCCTCCTTCACGTACTCTGTGACGGCGGCATACAGCGCGGCCTCAGGGTCCGAGAGCTTATAATTGACAGTGCGGGCTCGCCGATCGGGGAAGAGCCGCGTCCCGTCGAATTTCAGCAGGTCTTCCTTGACCATCCGCCGCATCAGGTCGCTCACATCGACCTTGTGTGCCCCATCGCGCGACTTGCCATAAAAGCGATCGGAGTCCAGTAAGGACATGAACAGCTGAAAGTCCTCCTCCTTGCCGTTATGCGGGGTCGCTGTCATTAAGAGAAAATGACGGGTGATGGACCCCAGCAACTCGCCCAACTGGAAGCGCTTCGTTTTATTGACTTTATTGCCGAAGTAACTGGCCGAGAGCTTATGAGCTTCGTCAACGACGATGAGATCCCAGTGCGAGAGGCGCAGCTTTTCCTGAAGGTCTTCGCTGCGGGATAACTGGTCAACGCGCGCCACCATAAGATCGATGTCATCAAAGGGATTGCCGCTCCGCGATTGTTCGACCTGCTCGCGGGAAAATAATGTGAAGGACAGGCCGAACTTCTCGAACATTTCGTCCTGCCACTGTTCGACCAAGCTTCCCGGGGCCACAATCAGCACGCGCTGGGCGTCCGCACGCATCAAGAGCTCCCGGATCAAGAGACCGGCCATGATGGTCTTTCCCGCGCCCGGGTCGTCGGCCAGCACATAGCGCAGCGGCTGGCGCGGCAACATCGACTCGTAGACCGCGGTAATCTGATGCGGGAGCGGCTCCACATTCGAGGTGTGGACGGCCATCATCGGGTCGAACAGGTGGGCCAGATGGATCCGATACGCCTCGGCCGCGAGCTTGAAGGCCTCGCCCGGCGCATCGAAGGCCCACGGCCTACCCACCTCGGCCAGCGACAGTTGGGCCTCGTCGGTCCGGAACAGCATACGTTCCAGGACCCGGCCATCGGGCGTCTTGTAGTAAACCGTGAGGGCGTTGTCGCCGGCTAGCTCTGTCGTGACGACCCGCACAACGTGACCCGGGTCGATACCCGTAATGACGGCGTTTTTCTCGATCTGCTCAAGTTTCAGCATGCGGCCCTATTGTTCTAAAATCCTGGCTCATCAGACCGTGCGCCGGTAGTAAGGCAATGGATCGCTGAGACGCACGTTGTTCCGGCGGTATCCACGCGGGATATCTCGTGCTTGTCGCCTGTAGAGGGTGTGGGGCAAATCGTGGAGCTTGCCCTGGGTGGTGCAGACTCCGCCCTCGCGTTCCTGGGCCACCAGATCGATCCCGGCGTCCGGCCGGCCGTCGCGTCCGGGCCAATCGGCCCATAGCCACACGTTACTGTACTGATCCGCGTAAACGGGATAGGTACACAGGTAGGTGGCCATCAGCCGTCCAAGCTTGTCGCTCTTGTCGCGGGCATCCGTGGCGGTACGGGCGAGATCGTCCAGGATAGTGTGGATCGTGGTCATGATAGAGATCTCGGGTGGCCGAATCGCCCGGTGGTCCGGGTCCGTGTTATATGGGCATCTTAGCGCGGTTTGGGTGAAAATACCCAACCGCCGTCTTGCTGTTATGAATCGGGAGCCACCGCTGGCTTGGCGGGCGATTCCATAAGCAGGCGCTCATCTTGGGCACGGACTGCCTGAGAAAAGCTTTCGGCCAGCCGCACAAGCCCGCAGGCCAAGTAATACGCAGGACCTAGCAGATCGTCCTTCAGTGACTAGGCGGCCTTTTGGAAACAGTGAACGGTATCGGGTTCTTCGCTCTCATAGACGATCCCCCGCATAACGGTGATACTCACCGACACATCGCGCGCGGCGTCTCTGTCGAACCCGGAAAACGCCCGCGCTTGATTTGCGCCGTTCTGTAATTCCCGCCACAATGCCGTCATAACAAGACCCTACAAGGCCCAAGCCATGGCGCTGCCTACCTACCAAGATGTGATGCTCCCGCTTTTGCAAGCCGCGTCCGACCAAGAGACCAAAATCTCGGACGCTATCGAGCGCCTAGCGCAGACCTATCAGCTCTCGGAGGCCGAGCGCACCCAGCTCCTTCCCTCCGGGCGTCAGACCATTTTTGCCAATCGTGTTAGTTGGGCGCGGACCTATTTGAGCAAAGCGGGGCTCCTAGCCACTCCCAGGCGAGGATTTATCCGCCTCACCGATGAAGGACGACAGTTGCTGACTACCCATCCACCCCGAATCGATAACGACACGCTCATGCAATTTGCGTCGTTCCGCGCTTTCCGAACACGGGACCACGACCCGGTGGATAATGGCGGCCTGCAACCACCGCCAATCCTGGCGCACGCGACGCTTACCCCTGATGAGATCCTGCGGGCGACACATGACGAACTGGAGGCGGCCCTAGCCGCAGAGCTTCTCCAGCGCATCCGTACGGGAACACCGGCTTTTTTTGAGAAACTGATCATCAGTCTTTTGATTGCCATGGGCTATGGGGGCTCAGTAACGGATGTCGATAAGGCCTTAGTTGGCAAAAGTGGGGATAACGGCATCGATGGTGTCATTGACCAGGACCCTTTGGGGCTGGACCGTATTTATGTGCAGGCCAAACGCTATGGGGAAGACAATCCAGTAGGGTCCGGGGCTATTCGGGACTTTTTTGGGAGCCTAGATCGCGTTAAGGCTAGTAAAGGGCTCTTTGTGACCACGTCCCGGTTTTCACCTTCTGCCCGGGATACTGCCGAACATTTGAGCAAACGCCTCGTGCTGATCGATGGCGACAAACTTACGCGCCTCATGATCCAGCACAACGTCGGCTGCCGGATCCAGGAGACCTTTTACAGCAAGGCCGCGGATGAGGAGTTTTTTGAATAAAACTGAACGAGGAGGAGTAAATGCCATACCAGTATAAGGTTTACGGCCCGTTTGTACTTCGACGTAACGGTCAGGGATATCTTGACTTTTCTGCCCCATTCAGGAAACGCTTCTGGAGTGGTGTTTCTGATGCGATGGAAGGCCTGTCAACGGCATGTGGGTGTTATGTTTTTCGGATCGGTACCAAGCCATGGTATGTTGGTCTCGCGTCTGCTCAAACCTTTAGAAATGAATGCCTGTCACCTACCAAGAAAGCCGCATACTTAGAGGCCGACAATCAGGCCGATCATTACGGTACAGCTTCCTTGATCCTCCTTGCAAAACGCACCCCCGGGGGATCCTTTGCGAACCCGAGTCAGCATCCACAAAAGGACATCACGTTGCTTGAGGAACTCTTGATTGGCCAAGCGCTCCGCCGAAACTCGGGACTAATCAATGTCGCAAAGACCGCGTTGCTCAAAAACATGCGCGTTCCGGGACTAATCAACACAGGTCCGGGCGAGGGTGCTGCGCTAGCGGTCCAAGCACTACGCAGAACTATGGGCACGTAATTTAAAGAGATTCCCATGTTGTGCTGTAAAAGTTGCGTTGGCCAGGGTTAGGTGGCAATGGGGCGCGGCCCAAGGCCGAATGTCAATTGCCTACCCTCTTCTCCACACCAGCAACGCCGACACATCAATGATCGCCGACCGTAACGGCTGGCGCGGATCTCGCCGTGCTTCTTTCTCCATCTTCTTACGCGCCCGATACCGGGCCGCCTCGGCGTTGCGCTGATGGCCCGGTATCGGGCTGGCCGCCCGTCATACCCTCTACCAGGGCAAGATCAAACCTCCGTCAGCAACTGGCGCAGCCAGTCACAAACATGGTGAGTCCCCACGCAATTATACACCCCACTGAATCACTTCCTCTTCAGTGAAGTTTTTCCTGTTTGACATGAGCGGCAGACCCCTCTGCTTGCCGGGGTACGCCTGTTCGACGAAAGGGTTAGCAACCGCCACCTGCAGAGAGGCGTATGGATGTTGGAGAGAGGACTTGCACACCAATACGATCCATCGCATGTGCGTGCTTATGAAACCAGTCCCGCAGGGCTGTGCCGCCCATCACCCTTGGTGTTCCATTCGCTCGACGATTAATTGTGCCCAGGACAGGTTGCTGAGCGCTTCCGAGAAACAGTTCTATCGTTTCACCGTCGGATCCTATGCGTTTCTGGGAGGAGACTCCTACGCTGAAGAATCCTGAGCGGAAGTACGTCTGCTGCAGAATGAAGTGGAACGTTTCCACGAAGGTCAGAGGCGACTCCGCAACAGACTCCAGAGATTCCATCTCAGCATCAGGAATTTTCTCTGGCTTTCCGCCGTTCCATGGCGGGTCAAGCTTCCGAATGATGTCGTCTTCCAGTGCTGCGGCAAGGTTGAGATGGAATTTTCCGTAGTGCAGGAGGCCGTTGTCTGGTAGAGCGAAGATTTCGATGTCCGCTCCGCGCGCGAGCACATCTAGTATTCGACGGTTGTTATTGATGTTTGTGGTCTGTGTCTTTCCAGGAGTCCTATATCCAGACATTCGTGTTGCGAGCGATTGGATCGTCTTCCCGACGTACATGACCTCTGCATCACAAACGAAAGCGTAAAGAATGTTTGTCTGCGTGGAATGCCGCGTGAGATCAAGTTTGAGCTTTCCCTCGACGCGGAGCCAGTGACCGGCGGGTTCGAACCCAATCTCGAGCAGGCGATTCATAGTATTGAGTGGAGCCTAATGAGTGAGGCTATGTAGATTAGCGCGAATTTGTGCCCGCTTCCAGTCTCCGGTCTGTGACAGAACAGGAGAGGCGCATCAATTCTGTCGACCTATTTAAGGGAGTCCACTCACAATGTTCTGCGTCTCCCCACTCACCCGCACCACCGGCTGCACCAATCTGAAAATATATTCAGGATCGTCATGCTCACGGCACCAGTCATTCGTGTCACGCCCCCTTTATGCCGGATGCCGCCCGTCCCACAATAGGTTGCCTACGGACTGATCCCAGGATGTTGTCGAGACCCTGGTTTTAACATCGCGTACAATTCTCGACACTTCACCAAGGGTTCACTGGCTTCGTCTCACGTACCCTCACCTGACTAGGTCCCTCTGCCTTTTCCCTAGACGCTTACCACCGGCACTCTTAATGTCGGCAGCCCTGGGTGGTTTGGCATCAGCGCCTCATCGCCGAAGCCGAGGGACCACTCCTCATCTTGGATGCAGCATGTCGCTCCTCTTTTTCCTTAGGAGAGCGACTTCTTGGAACACCGACCACTCATTTGGCCCGATGGCGACCACCGGATATCCGCCTCTTCCTGGTAGCTGTGTTTCTACTCCCCCCGGTCAATCCGTCAAGATCAGGCCACGGCGGGTCGCCGTCTAGAGCCGGATGGAATAGCCCGATACATGGAAGCCACTCCCGCGGATTTCATGATCTCTGTGCGGTGCTTCGCTATAACGTCACCCGGTGATGTAATAATCCCGCGCCTTGTCTGCATCATTTTTCGTCACGCGCGCCTCCACACTCTCTAGGAGTGTACCCAGGACCTGGGCCCGGCTCATGCCCCAGTGGCAACATTGGCGCCGACGATGAGATCGGACTGCCAGAGTCTATAAAGTAAGGCCATAACGATGCCTCCCGTGAGTTTCTGAAGGTATTGGCGGGCGGGGAATTCCCACGCTATCCGTTGATATAGTAGTCTTCGCGGTCATCTTCGCTCATGCGCGCGGCTACACGCTCATCGGCCTTCAAGAGCAAGTCCGCGACGATCTGCGCTTGGCTTCGTCCTTTGCGCCTCGCTAAGCGCCGCAGAGCCAAGCACGCGGTCGTTGGTAAAAACAGGTCGAGGCGGCGCGCCCCTTGGCCGGGGTCGTCTGTCTTTGCCGCGATCCCACCCTCCCCGCGCATCGCGCGGGCTCGGTAAGCGGCTTGGCGGTCCGACGCCGTCTTATAGAGGCGTGGCCGGCCGGGCTTTGGGGGTTTCTTCCGAGCCATGTCCTGTCTCCTTTGTTGTGTCAACGGGTAACAGTATTGTGAATGCCTGTAGTATTGTCAACGGGTGACGTAAAGAGCCTTAAAGACCATAACGGCAAACAAGTGCCCCAGTGGGTCCATAGGCCCCCTACCCCAGCGGCCTTTCCCTGGCTGGCCGCTTGTTTATGATTAGACGTGAACTGTCAGAACGCCCCGCAGTACCCACACAAGTGAGCGCGGATGCTTGGTAAAAAAGGCGGCGCGGCCCGCTTTTGCGGTCGGCCTTGGCGCCATCCGACCTTTGGGGTAAGCTCACCCGGATACCGATACAGCAATAAAGGTCTATCCAACTTATCGGTATAATTGAAAGCCTTCTATAAAAGCTTGGGGAGCAAGGCGTTACATGCGGAAGATAAATCCAAGAAAAATTGCCATTACTCTATCTCTACTTGCGGCAGTAGGCATGGTACATGGCGCCATTTACCGCACCGGTAATAGCTTTTCAGACACGCCCTCTCAAGGTTCTACGCAGCTCCGTGGTATGGTTACTCAGTCCGAGAATCAATCTACAATACCAGCACCAATACCAGCGCAGCCACAGGCGCAGGAATCCCACGCAGCGGCGCAGCGGGCCTGTAATAGGGCTAGGGTGGCCTATGCGCATTGTAAAGGGGCCTATGATAGGTTCACGAGGAGAGAGCGAGAGCGCACAAAGAGAGCTAACGCTAACGGCGAAGGCTACGTCGGCGCGTCACCGCAGGAGTACACTATGACAGGCAGTTGTATTGCGCCCGACGCCGATCGGGTGGCTCTAGTGTGCCGGTGAAACCAACCCTATCTAGCTTTGGATTTTTTTATTGGTTTATGCACCTGGTTTCTATAGCCGGGCGCCTTCCGATCCTTTAGCACCGATCTCAATACCGAGATCGGTGCGCGGTTTCGCGCTAAGTCCTTGTTGTACAAGACTGCTCGTATTACGAGCAGTCTTCTTTTCATCATCATCAAGTTAGTTAAACGGCACAACGCGATCGCGGCGCTGGCCTTGGATGATCTCCACCTTCTCGTTCACGAAAAATGGATGCTCGCCTTTTGCCATTGGCTGAGGTAGAGCAAACGTATATCCGTTAGCGGCTTGAATGGTCACCATTTCCCCCGACTGGGTTTGTTGGCTTCCTACGAAAGCCCCGGTGACGGCGCCCAATACGCCTCCGATCACAGCACCGCGAGTGTTGCCTAGCGCGGCTCCGACACCTGCGCCACCTAAGCCTCCCGCGGCCGCGCCCGTGGTCCCGTCCTGCGCGCCTGCCCGGATCTGAATGGCGCGAACCGCTAGGACTGTGCCAAAAGCCACGGTCCTCGGTTGCATGCTTTCGCTCGCCCGGTAAGTGTTGGCGTTGAGCGGCGGCATCGCACACCCGGTTAAGGCCGCAACGGTCACTATTACCATGCCTAATATCGTTAGTTTCTTCATTGCTATAAGACTCCTGGTTGAATGAGTGCCCCGGTTTTGGCCGGGGCCTCGGTGGTTAGGCGGCTGCCTCTTGCTCCTGGCCGGCAATCAATCCCTTAATGAAGCCATGGGCCTTGGAGGCTTGCGCGGCGGCCGTTAAGATGGCCTTCTTGTCGTTTTTGAGAATCTTGATCCAGTTCGCCAAATAGTCGGCGTGGTCGGATAAAGTCGTGTTCAATATGCCGATATCTGCACCTAAAAAAGCGCTTCCGAGATCCGCGATCAGTTCCTCGAATGCATAAGCCTCAGTTCCGAAGCGTCCCGAAAAGTCACGGTCTAGGCGGCTCTTGTGGCCGGTGCTGTGCGTCATTTCGTGAAGCGCAACACTATAGAAGGCCTCGGGGTTAATGAAGGCCTCGCGGGCTGGTAGGTGGATGGTATCCGTTGCGGGCCGGTAAAAAGCCTGCGTTCCGCCTATTTTAATAGGTGCCGGGCTCGCGGCCATGATGCGCTCGGCTTGCTCGATGGCGATAAAGGCCGGGCGTTCTTCTCTGGCTGGTGCTTCTATGCCGTCGATCTGGTCCAGGTTAAAGGCGGTAAAGGATTTGAGGATCGCGCCTTTGGTGGTCTCGGTCTCGCCCGTGGTGGCATTGGTGTCCTGCGATTCCCATGGCTTATAAAATACGCAATGCGTGCCATGCTCGCCCTTCTTGGCCTGGCCGCCCTTGTCGGTTGCCTGTTTGTAGGTGAGCCAGTAAGGGGAGGTGTAACCGTGGTTAAGGCCTGCTGACCATAAGATAAGGACATTGATACCCTGGTAGGGCTTCCCCGTGGCGAAGTTTAAGGGAAGGCTCTGCTGACTGTCCCAAAGACGGCGACCTGTCGCGCGGGCTTGTTCCATGGCCTGTAAAATCTGGTCGGTGATCTGCTGGTGAATGTCCATCTTGCCCCCCTGCGGATTGTTGAGACCCGAACCCTCGGTTTGGCTTGTGTGGTCTGGCGTCTGTTTGCGATTGTTCGTATTCATGATGAGTCTCCTGTTTGTGGTCCTGCGTCTTGCGTCAACCGTCGCCCTCACTGAAGGCCGCGTCAGCGAGCGGGCTACGACCGGCGGGGACCGTGACAACAGGGGTATCGTTGGCGCTGGACCTGTAAGGGAGTCGCGAGCGCAAGCGGCACCGGGCGACGGGTGGGGCTTACAGGACCACGGAGGCGAATGAGAACCATCGCGGACGCCGGGCTTAAGGCTAAAAACAAGGGGGTACTACAATAAGGGCATTAGGGTGAGCTTGTCGGGCTTTAGCGCCGATCTCGCTATTGAGATCGGCGCCCGGGCGCGTAACTGAACAAGGGGGCCCCTTTCGGGGCCATCAATGGTTAGATCCGGACTGTCCGACCGTCTACCAGCCTGGACAAAGGCGCGGGCGTAAAGTACAAGTCAAGTTCGGCGCCGTTCGCCACAATCTCGCGGATGCTGATGTAACCAAGCTCGCACTCGAAAACGACTGCGAGCCCGAAGGCCTGCGACGTACCGTCGCCTGTCATGTCCTTCTCTGTGACGTACCAGTCGAAACCGGCGGTAAAGTAGTGGAGGTATGCGACGGCTTCCATGCCCGATCCGTCCTGGTCGTACATCTTGGGCATGCTCTTGATAAGCCGCGCAAGGTCCATAACTTTCTGCTTGAAATATGCCTTTTCTTCACCGGCGCGGCAAAGGTCCCATATCGCCCGCATTTGGCTCTTACTAACGAAAGGATTCAGTACGCCAAGGCCCGCTGTTGCCTGCACTAAACTGATTTCCTTACCCCCCTGCGGATTGTTGAGACCCGAACCCTCGGTTTGGCTTGTGTGGTCTGGCGTCTGTTTGCGATTGTTCGTATTCATGATGAGTCTCCTGTTTGTGGTCCTGCGTCTTGCGTCAACCGTCGCCCTCACTGAAGGCCGCGTCAGCGAGCGGGCTACGACCGGCGGGGACCGTGACAACAGGGGTATCGTTGGCGCTGGACCTGTAAGGGAGTCGCGAGCGCAAGCGGCACCGGGCGACGGGTGGGGCTTACAGGACCACGGAGGCGAATGAGAACCATCGCGGACGCCGGGATGCTATGTGAGCGTTAAAACAACTCGGAGCGTAAGAGGATATTAACGGTGACGCGTTACATAAAAACAACGGTTAACTCTATGGCGCGTCACCGATATTAGAGCGGTAAAAAGCCCCCGTGTGGGGGCCAGCCGACTCCCTTGGCGGGGCGTTATTGAGTCTCACTCCCTTTCATCATCACGTTGTTCCTGTTCATCCTGTCCACGCTCCGTCGTGATTGTGGTTGTGACCGCAAGCCCCTGCGGTCCCACGGCTGGTATCGAGGCCGCGCCCGTTGCCATTCCCAGGATTTCGGTGGCCATGGCGGCGCCTGGTAGTGGTGTGGCCGTCGCGGGAGTGACGGTTCGGCGATCTTGCGTTGGCTCCTTTTTCGGTGCCTCCGTTTTTTGCTCCCCGGTTCTGGGAAGCAATGGCGTCGCGACCTCGGGAGGGGTCTTACCCCACACTGGGGGCTTATAGCCGGACTGAATCCAGCGCGCGTCGACGACGGGCTCGCGCAGGCCTCCGAGTGGGTTGAGAGGCCAGTCTAGAACGGCCGCCTCACCTGCCGCTAGCAAGAGGGCTCGGGGGCCTTTCAACCGACCCCGCGAATCTTTTTGCATGCCCAACTCCTGCCCAAAAGCCGATGGAAGAAGGACGGGTTCGCGAACGCGCTGCCACGACCCGGAATGCTGCCCCCCGGCGTCACTGTGACTTTCTTGGGACAGTTGGTGCTGGTAACGTTCCACTTCCCTATCGCCCAAGAACCGTGAGCCCCATTCCCGATCCTCGACCGACCCAAGCTTGCCGATGATCTTGATGTCACACTGACCCTCCCAGATTTGAGCGGTGTCCTGGCTATACTTTTCCCGAACCCCAGCCAAACTCTGGAATCCGAGTATCACGCGCACGCCCTTACTGCGAAGCGTTGTTAGGGCTGTGGTGATTGAGGGAATGTGACCTGCTACCGGCGCCTCATCGACACATAGCCATATCCGTCTCTGCTCGGGCGCCGCATCGGGGAATCCCCCGCACTGCCTCACTACCCGTTCGATGATTGAGGCCGCGAAACATTGGCTCATCTGTTCCGATTGCTCGCCCCGAAAACCGATTACGACCGTTGCTGGCGTCTTGCCTGCTAGCCACCCGCGGACGCTCCAGCCAGGATTGGCTTTCAGGTCGTGTGCGCTGACACCGAGATGAATGATATGCGTGAAACTTGTAATGATTTGAGAGAGAAACGCGAGGGCCGTACGGTTTGGCGCCTCGGCGTCTTCACCACCGAGTAGCGTTATACAGATCGGCGCCTCCCGAAGGATGACGGCCTTCAGTCTGTCAAAGTCGGAGAGCGCTGCCGCGCATTCGTAAGCCAGATGATCCAGCCCCCACTGCTCCCCGAACCGCGTCTGAAGATCAACGATAAGCCCGGACACGATCGCGCGGCTCCCTTGGATCCAGAACGGGTCCGACTTAGACCCCCCCGGCGGTTCTTGAATGAGAGTCACAGCCAAGGCGTGCGCTTCGAGTTTTGTGCGAATGTCGCGGCCAATTATCCAGCGACTTGATCGCGCGTCAGTCGGCGACAATAGAGTGAACGGCCCGGGGACCTTTTGGGTAAAGTCCCCCTTACTGTCGAAAATCAAAACCAAGTCTTTCCGGTTGATCGCTTGCTGAATCCAAGGCCAGAGGATCGTTGTCTTACCGGCACCCGTCCCCCCCACGACCATGAAGTGATAGGTTTCTTGTCTTTGCACGATCTGGATCTGTGGGTGAACAAGGATGCCGTGCGCCTCGCCTTTGCCAGGGTGTAGCGCGCGTGCGATCGGTCTGGGAGAGCGGTGCAAAATATAACCACGGATATGGCGCTCCGGGGCCACCGTTAGGAGCTTCCATGCGGCCGCTCCGGCGGCCAGTGCGACCAGTCCTGCTGCGATGGGGGGAATGTACCCCTTCCAGCCCCACGGGTGTAGCAGGGGCCCATAGGCCATGATGAGGCGCCAGAGACCCAAGATGGGCGCCGTCCGACCATCATATATATAAAGAATCGACTGCACCGCGCCGACCCAACCGGCCAGTACGCCCAAAACGGCGGCGGTGACGGTCAGCTCAAGTCTTGAACCATAGCGATTTGGGTCGTTCATATAAAAGACTCCTATTGCTGTTGTGTGTGCCACTTCTCACGAAGCCGCTCCAAATGCTCGTGTCCAAACAACAGCCCACCAGACAGGGCTGACATGTCCGTGAGGGCTTGCAGGTCGCGTGGGTCACGCAGCCAGTGCGCTCTGCGCATGATCTCCTGCGCCAGGTCGCCCCGACGGTGGTGGTCGTGAAGGGCGGCGTCGTAGGACGCTGCAAAAATCGCTACTGAAATATCGCTCATAAAAAGCTCCTTTGTGCTACTCATGGCGGCACGCGCGGAAATTGGGTTTACGTGCGTCTCCGCAGACCGGTCCGATTGCAGACCCGTCTACCCCTGCGACCGCGGACCATTGCCGTCTGCGGTCCTGCCAACTCACCGTATTAGGGTAGGACCGGGGTTCTGTGCGCCGCCTTTCTCTTTTTCCTAACATAAACACTCCTTAAGTTTTCTCTTAAAGGGGCGGCGAAATACCGCGCTTGCCTATAGCTCCGCCTGCGGAAATCGCCCTGCGGGGTTGTTTTGGGCTTTTCCCAAACTTCATCGCTCGATCTCTTGCTCCTGGCGCACATGCCGTAGCTCGACACGCTCCGGCTCACGTGCTTTT
Source organism: Acidiferrobacter sp. (assembly GCF_054609335.1). Lineage (NCBI taxonomy): Bacteria > Pseudomonadati > Pseudomonadota > Gammaproteobacteria > Acidiferrobacterales > Acidiferrobacteraceae > Acidiferrobacter > Acidiferrobacter sp. The sequence goes on from NZ_JBTRWP010000015.1 coordinate 31,481, forward strand.
GATAAATCACCATGGCGACCGACATCCTTGGCCGCTTCGGCGCGCCGTTCTTTCAGTGAGTCGAGGTTGGGGGCTGAACGATCTTTTGTGGCGGACAGAGCGTGCTCGCGCTCCGCGAGCCGGGACCAGTGTTTTTCGAGGGCGGCTGAATGGTCCGTGTAGATCGTGAGCGTATCGCGCTCACGCGATGCGGCCACGTAGGCCGTTTGTGCGGTAGCGACCCGCGAGGCCTCGCCGGCGATGATGACGTGATCGACGGACGCCCCCTGGGCAGCATGGATAGTCCGGCACCAGGCATAGTCAACGGTCTGGCCCTTAGATGGGTCGAGCGTGATTTCCTTGCCTGATTCGAAACGGGCGACCGGCTTTCCGTCGTCAATCCGGTCGATGGAGGCCGTTTCTCCGTTTCGAATGCGCTCCACCCCCTGTTGATTTTCGCGAAAAATAATTTTGTCACCCGGTGACATTGCCATGTCACGGGGCTGATAGACGCCGACTGGCTTTTCTTTGGATGGGTTCCATTCACGCGACTGGCCCTCGCTATGCACCACAGTGACGATATTCCCCGTCACTCCCCGTACTGTGTACTCGATGGTTTGGCGTGCACGCCCACGGCCTTCTTCGAGCCGGACCACCATGCCAGGCCGGTACGATTCGGCTCGCGCTTGCTGTTCGCGCGTGAGTCCGAATTTGTCCAGGGCGGTCACTGTGACGGATTCCCGGGAGACCACGCCTTGGTCTTTCAGTCCCTCTCGGATCTTTTCGTTGATTTGGCGCCGTAGGTCGTTGGTGCCGCTCACAACCAAAGTCGCGTTGCGCGTGATCGCATCCCGAGACAGATAATCCGCGGCCGTTGTGGCCGCAATCGCGGCGCGCTTGTCTTGGGTTGTCGGCTTGTTACCTGTTTTGGGAATCTCGACCTCGTGCATATACGGGCGGGCCAGTTCCGTTGCGCGGTCCGCGTCTCCACGCGCGAAGGCCTGCGCAATCTCCCGCAAGGCCGGATCGCGTTGCCGTTGGATCTCATCGATGACGGCATGCTGTATGGCGTTGGTTTCCAGCATGTGTTGAAAGGGACTACCGGCCTCCACGGCGGAAAGCTGGCGCGGGTCGCCAACGAGGAGCAGGCGGGCGTTTTCGGAATCGATGCGCCGGAGCAAAGCATCCATGTCGCGGCCTGAGACCATGCCCGCTTCGTCCAGGATATAGATGCGCGGGCCTTCTGATGGCTGGGATGCCAGGAGACTCGCCAAGGTCCGGGTGTCGTCGGCGCCAGCTGATGTCAGTTCATGGGAGGCCGCGGCGCTCGGGGCGATGCCGACGACCTCATAGCCCCGTTCTTTGGCGGCCTCGACATACCCCGCCATCGATGTGGTTTTACCAGCACCGGCGGCGCCTACGATGCCGGTCACGGTGTCTTGGGATATCAGGCCAAGACGTAAGGCCTCACGCTGCCCGGCACTCAAAGGAAAACTTTGCGTGGCCTCTCGCGCCTCTATAAAAAATAGCGCTTCCTCTGGTGACATGAGCGCGGCGGCCTGGTCGCGACCTGTGCGGACCCGCGCGAGAATCTCCTGCTCTCGATAGAGCGCCTCGCCCGTCGTGACCTTGCCGCCGCCTACATCAATCAGACCCGCGACTTCATCGGCCAATGCCCTATCGATCTTATCGAGAGTCGCACCCCCCATACCCGCGCGTAGGGCTTCGAGACGGGTTTGGTGTTTGGAGAAGACCGACTCCCGTTCGCCTAGGTGGCGGACGGCGGACTTCACGGCCTCGGTGGTGAGATCGACGGATTCGATGGGACCGCGCCCTTTGGCCCGAGATACGATGTTATCCAGATCGATACCCGCCTCGCGCAGGCGCGAGCGCCACTCCCAGCGCTGGTCCTCTTGGCTTAACTGGGTTTTACGGCCGCGCGTTGCTAGATTGGCCGCATCCCGCTGGGCGGCGGTGCTGCCGTCCCGCGTTAGTCCCTGCGTGGCCAGCCGGGCATCTACCTGGTCGCGGCGGCGGGAGAACGCATCGAGTTGTTCCTGAGTGATGCCGGCCACTTCAAAACCATCTTCTGTCTGCCGAATGTCATATCCCAGGGCCTGCAGGCGATCGGCCAAATAGGCCTTGGCGGCGTAATCGGCGGTCATCCGGATCACATTGCGCTGACCAAAATCGAGGTCGCGCGCCACCCATTGCCCGTCTGATCGTTGCGTCACATTCATGACGATCATATGGGAGTGCAGGTCCATATCCGCCTGCCCGTCCACGGTGCGGGCGTCCTGGTGTTCGAAGGCCGCACACACCATTGTGCCGGTATGTTCCACTTGCGTGCCCCCATGACCCATGCGGGCGGTGATGGCATCTTTTTCCATCACACCTGCGGCCACCTTGGTGGCCTCTGCCCACAAACCTTGCAGTCGCGCGTCACCACTACAAAGCGCCAGAATCGAGAAAGACTTAGGCGCGCTCAATGTGAGGTCAGTCCCCATGCGCCGATCCGCCTCACGCCCGCCTCGTTTCGAAAGGTCCGTCCCGTTGGGAAGCTTTCCTTGCAGGACGGCGATCAGGTCGCCGTGTTTGACCTCCCCCGTCAGTCCGAGGCGCTTAGCGCCCTCACCAAGCCACATGGACGGGGCGGTTTGCGTACCCCCCGTGTAGTAACCGGCGGCGCCCTCCGCCTCGCGCGTGTGCTCACAATACTGGGCAATGTGGCCCGCAGCCGCCCCCGTGGACTGGCCTTTACGAACTTTCAGATGTTTGGGTTTGCTGATCATGGCTCCGACTCGCTGTGTCTGTTGCTACCTGCTACATCGGCGGAAATTGCGAGTGCTCGCGGCCGTGGTCTTCAGGGGGTCGATAGGAGGGATGAGTCACGCAACCGGCGGCGAAGCCGGTCCCCTGAGCGCAGCGAGGGGCACAAGCCGAAGGCTGGTGCGGTTGTGTGATCATTCAGCCCATCGCGAAGCGGTGGGCGTCATACCCATCTTTGTCTGAATACGGTATCAACACCGTACCAATACGGTACCCACACTGACGGAACCGGAACGAGTTAGGGCGCTAATGGGACGTTCTTAGGGCACAGTTGCGACGGAGTTCAGGCAAAGTTGAGAGAGGGTGGCGAAAGTTGGTACCGAGCCGAGTTCCTATTGGGGCCATTTCCGCGCGTGCCGCTAAGCATGTAACGGCGTCACAACAGAGGACCACAACATGACTATCCATGACCAGGCCACACGGCTGACCGCGCGCGTCGCACCCTATCTTGAGGCCATTGCCAAAGCCCGCACGGCGGGGCTCACGTGGGCGGATATTGGCCACGTGTTTCAGGTCAAGGCGCGGCGCCTGCAATGGGCGGTGAAGCACTGCCGCTACACCGCGGAGCAAAAGCCTTTGCCGGAGCCCCCATCAACCGCCACCAAGCCCGCACCACGAGCCACAGCGCCGTCGACAAAAACGGCGCCACCCCTACCCCCTCCACCGGGGCAACGCCCCGTGGCCACGGCTCAGATGTCAGAACTCGACCGGATCCGGGCCGAGTTCGACCAATAGGTCCCCTTCGGGGATAGGTAATTTCCGCCCCCGCCGCTATAGCCAACGGGCCGGATCGTCCGGCCCCTTTGAGAGGAAACCAACATGACCGAAAACCTCAAACTTCTGATCTCCCATGGCGACAAGGGCGGCACCGGTAAGTCTATGGCCGCGGCCTTAGCGCTCGACCACTTTCTCGCAACGGGTGCCCCCGTCTTGTTGATTGAGGGCGATGCCGGGATCCCAGACCTTGCCTTGCGTTTTCGCGGGTCGGTGCCCGTGACGCTGGTTAATTTAAACCGCGCCGGCGACGCCGAGACCAGTTTTAACAGGTTGGGTAATGTCCTGGAAGCCGCGGCCGCCGCCGGCCAGCACATCGTGGTCAATATGCCCGCCGGCGCCGGCGACACGATTGACGAACTGGCCCCAGTCCTGTCTGAGATCGTCAGCGCTATCGGGTATGAACTGGTCGTGACATTTAGTATCGGGCCGCACCGCACGAGCACCGACGCGCTCCTGAAATCGCTGGATCGGGGACTCCTGTCCGTTGTCGATCCGGCCCGCCGCTCGGTGCTCTTTCCGCTTTTCTTAGGGATCGCCGCGCAGTTTGATTGGAGCAAGTCACCCAGCCGGACGGACTTTATGAGCGCGGGTGGCAAAGAGGCCGCCATTCCCGCCCTGCGTCCCGACGATCTGCGCGACAAGATCCTGGCGGCACCGGGCGCGTTCTCGGTCCTGGGTGAGGATAAAACCGCACTCACGATCACCGAGCGGGCCTTGTTCCGGCGCTGGCTGGCACTCGCCCATGCGGCGATCGCCTCAGTCGTTTAACCCCAAGGCCGGGGCGCATTGCGGGCCGCATGGCCCATGACCCCCGACCCTTCTTAACGAGGAACGGACTATGAGTAACGAGCAGACAAACGCCAACGCCCGCGACACGGCCTTGGAATCCCTGCCCCCCGAACTGCGCGAGGCGCTATTGCGCAAGGCCTCCGACTTGAGCGTCCACCGCGCGGATGACGTGGTCTGGGCACTGGTCGCCTCGGTCATCGATGCGGCGGGCGCGGCGCAAGTCGCAGGCCAGCATGTGAAGGCGCTGGCGGAAGAAACTGCCAAAGTCCCGAACATGATTTACCAAGGGACGATGCGCGCGAGTGCTGACCTCAAGGAAGGGGTCGCCAAAACCATTGAGGACAAGACCGTAGAAGCCGGCCAGGCGCTGGTCGGCGCCATTGCCCATGCAGCGAGCAAAGGGGCTCAGGATCTACAGAAGGCCGCTGCAGGCCTCGATCGGATGGGGGCTGAGAAGGCCACGGCCTTCATCGAGCAATGGAAAGCGCATCTGGCCCATGCGATCAGGGAGCAGGCCAAGGCAAGCTTGGCCTGGAAACTCGCTGAGGGTTGGGGTGTGGTGGCTGCACTGTTGTCGGGCATGTTTGTTTTGGGGCTGCTGGTGATGGCCGGGATCGGCATTCTGAATCACAGGGTCATTCTATCGTCAGGAGTGACGTATCACCGCGCGGCTACGGGCAGCCCCCCGCAGGTCGATTTCGTGGGACGACTCCAGTGGGCAAACTCGTGCCCGCCGGGGGACACGTGCGCGGTGGTTGATCAGAGTGATTAAGCCCAGAACGATAAGTGCACATTCCGAGCGATACCCCAGCGATATAACTGGCTTGATTGTGTGGGACAAAAAGTCGGGTTAACCAATTACCCTCAGCCTAGAACTGCCGGTGTGGCCGCCTGCTGCGATAGCGTTTGAAAATTGACCGTTGGCAATTGATAAGGTCCCCAGGGACCGCGGCCGGTTATTAACAACACCATCTCACGTGCGGCCGAATAGAGCATCGAAGTTCCATTAATGCGGACAAGTTTCTCTTTATCATTATATGACGGGTCCAAAACAGAAAACTGTCCGACCACCTGGAACGCTACCTCGTAAGGTAGTGTCCCGGTCCCGTCCGGGGCTCGCAAACTACTGAGCTCCAGCGTGACTTGATATTTATTCTCAGCGCCTACCACTGGCCCCAGTCCCGCCTGAATCTGTACGTTGACCATTGGCGCAAGTGATTCCGGTTTGTGTCCAATATTTGTTTCTACGCTAAACTTAGAAAATACATATTGGTCAAGCTGTAATGGGCCCATAGATACGTTACTGGTTTACCACGTTAGGCAGATCAAGCTTCAGATCCACTGTTTCCGTGCGCACATCTGGAATTAATGGTTTTCGTGAAGGGAACGGAGAAATGGACGCGCTCTGTGGCGCAGATAGGCTCTTAATAATAGGCAGCTCATCGCCAAAGCTCAACGCCGCTAGCCCCCGCGGACTCTTGTCAGCGATTTCCGTAAGAAACTTAGTAAATGGCACGAATTTCACCAGCAGACCCACGTCGAACGCAGCCGCCAATTCTGTAAGGGTTTTTACACTAACGCGCCCATAGTCAGGATCCTCCAGTCGAGAGACGGCGTTCTGTCCTTTGCCAAGCCTTTGACCCAATATCTCTTGGGTCCAATGACGCTGTTCCCTGAGTGCGCGAAGCTGATAGGCGATTCCCGTAGTAACCTCTGCCGCAACATAAGCGTCTCGATACTTCTTGCTTTGCAGTTTTGTCAGCAGTTTGTCCTTAAGAGTCCCAATCATGGGTGCTCCCTCCGGTTGGATTAGGTTGATTTCGGGGTGCACTTAATGCCGACATATACTTCATCGCGGATACGCACGCGCTTGCCGGTTGGATTTTGTCGCCCTTCTCAGTAGCTCCGACCAATAACGTAAATTGATTCGCCTCCGGCCCAAAAAAACCCAAGGGCCGATATTGCACCCTCTTTACTTTAAAGCGAATCTCGCCAAGCTTCGCATATGGTCCACTCAAAAGACTAAAATAAGGCCTTACCCATCCATTCCGAGGCTGCTGCTTCAAATACTCTAACCTGGTATCAAAAACAGCCTGCACGTCTTTATCCAGGCTGTCGTACCAATCCTTAAAAGGGTTGCCCCCATTGGCGGCAACGTAATGCTTAACGATCCACATTGTAGATCATAATTTTGTGATATAGCAAGGCGCCGTCCGTCGGAGGAGGTTTGGGCGCGGACGCGTAACTGGCTGAGAGATCAAACGCTCGGTCCGCCTAGTGTTAAACATGTGCGATTCAGCATAAATGTTTCTGATGCCTGCTTCAACGGGGTTCTAGTTGCAACGGTCGTAGCAGTTGCCAGCGAGAAAGCTATCGAATCTTCGCCATTATCGGCGCAGTAGAGCACGCATCGCAGTCAGCGCCGCCTCTGCCACATCTGGTCGCGTTGGCACTGGGAGCTTTTCAAGAGCCCGAGGCACCGGCGCATCGAACTGTTCGCCAGCCAATACGCGGCGCGTCACGATCTCATAGGCCCGCTCAAACAACGGGCGGCTTTTGGATTCCGGGAGCGTGCGCAGTTCAAAGAGGCCTGCAGCCTGCGCAGCGGCATAGACCGCGGGGTGGCTCCATCGATGATCCTTGTCCGCCAGCGCGGCTTCGCGATACGCAGCGTCAAGCGTCGGTAAGCCCAGGTCCTCGGCCGTTGGCGTACACAGCGCCCGAAACTCGGGCAAAGTGGGCGGCCACCCGCCCTCGCGATGCGTTGCGCAACGCGATAATCCGTGGCCGACCTGGGCGGGCGTCAAGCCGCGCAAGCCTCGCAGCCAGGTTGAGTCATCCGTCGCCCCAAACGCTGACGTCCAGCGGTGGCCGTAGATCCGCGTCATCCGGCGCCACAGGTCCGCCATGTGGCGTTCCGTCAAGAGGTTCTGGCTGGTAGAGGTGGGCTGTGGCGCGCTCGACGCGAGCGACAGCGGAGTTGTCAGCGGAGCTGTCAATGCGGCTACGTGTTGCATAAGGGATCTCCTGCTTTAGGGCAAACAGGCCTTGCCAGCCGTTTGCAATCGATTGGTGTACGACAGCGAGTTGTCCACCCCACCCCTCTGCCTCTGATCCGAACTTTACCAGTCGGGTCTGGGCGGCTTTTGCAGACGCCGAGTGGATGGGTTTACGGATAGCGGATCGGAACGTCACGAAGTCGGTCCAGGCTTCCAAATCCAAGCCTTCGACCAATGGCGTGAGAAGCGCCCGGAGCGCATCCGCGCGACGAGAATTAGGGGGCTTGGGGGCGCGGCTTCGCACAGGACGGTGCGTACCGCGCACGGTGGTGCCCTTTGGCATCGGTGGTATTGCGTGCGCGGGGCTCGTAGCGCCCGCCAAAGACGGCGAGAGCGATGATTGGGGTGCGGGCGGTCTGTTCGTATCGCCATGCCCAGGATCATCGGTGGTGGGCGGTCGCGCCGTCCCCCGTGGGGGGACTACCGAGCGGTGCGAGGTAGGGGGGTACATATTCTTCAGGTTGTGTTCTTCAAGTTGTATTCTTATATGGTCGGGCTGTCCGTGCACGGGCGCCCCGTGGTCGGGAAACCCGACCACGGACAAGTCGACCCCGGGGGCGCCGTTGGGAACAGGGGTGAACGCGTTCTCCCACTTCCACTGGTTTTTTCGTCCGGTTATCGGGTCGACACCAATAGGGTGTTTGCGCCGGCTCAAATAACCGCCCGCTTCCAGTTCACGGGCAATCCGCAACCACCGCTCTTTCCCAAGCCCCATTTTTCGGCAGAGAACGGCGATAACGATCTGAAATCCGGCGTCCTGCGTGGCTAACCAGGCCGCTACTGCCCGGGTATCCAAACTGAGGTGCGGATCCTCCAACAACGCACGCGGAACGATGCCATACCGACTGCCAGGCGGCATAGACACGGAAAGCACCCCGCCACTATGAGTATCTTGGATGGTCGTCATGCCGCTATCCCCCACCCGAAATCGCCTTGCCGGGGGTCCACGAACCGCCGGCGCGGACGGCTTGTTGCACGGCGAGGCGCCTTGGGTAACGGCGGCACGCAGGGCACCAACATCAAGGTGGGTCTGGCAAGAGCGTTACCCGGTGTCGTTTTCCGCTTGCGGCCGGCACGACTTTGGGGAAGCGGCTTTGTGAGATCCCGGCCGGTGCGGACCCGGGAAGGTGATAGTCGTCGGACAAAGCCTGTTTTCTTGAAGCGATCTAGCCGGGCGCGGGCATACCGTATGGCCCGGTCGGTGCGATCCAGTCCGGCCGCGATTCGCTTGATGGTGAGGCCTGAGGAAAGCCAAAGAAGGACCTGATAATCCGCGCCGTCGTGAGGATATTTTTTTAACAGGCGGCCATACTCGGCGGTCTTCAAATCGTGGGCAGACAGCCGCTCAGCGACGCGGTCGGTAATCGAGGCGGTATCCTCACCTAGGCGCGCCCCGCCATCGTAGCTGTAGTCGTAATCCCCTCGGGCCCAACTCGGGGCCATATCCGTTAAAATTTCGTTAGTAATTACCCAGGAGCAGGCGCAAGCGGGATCTGTGGTCTGTGTGCGCATGGTTAGACCCCCTTCCCAGAATTGCGAGGTCGGCCAACAGGATTAGGGTCCGTGATAGTGTCAAGCCAAGCCGCAAGATCCGTAATCGGAACGAGGCGGCGTCGACCGATCTTTAGGGTTTGGACAGGAAAAACACCGAGCGCGATCTCATTGCGAACAGTTTTTTCACATCGACCCGATGCGATACCGGTCTCTTTAACACTCAGGAAAAGTTTTCCAGGGAATTGTTTTAGCAGTAAGTCAAGATTAGCTTGTGGTCGCTTCATGGGTCCAGATCCTCTGGACCCCGTAATCGCGCAGCGTGATATACTCAAAAAGCCACTTTGCGCTTTTAAACGGGGCGTCTTTTGGCACCGGTCTGGGGGTGTTCAAGCACCCCCAGACCACCCTTTTCTGGATAATGGAGGGAATACAACATGCGTTCTATCCTTCACTATCCTTGATTGAATTATGCCTTGAATTCCTAGTGATTCAAGTCTGATAGGGTTGTAAGTGCTTGTTTTGTATAGCATATGATGGTACTCGTATCCTATACACGCCCGTAACTGATTATTCTGACAAGGAAAATTTGTGAGTGGATCCTTTAAGATTTATTTTTGACCCGCCGCGTTAACGTATTCCCACCGTACTGTGAACTGACATCCTATAAACCGGCATCGGTAAGTCCCCCATTGATGTATACGCCAATGGCGTATAGCATACGGTTATGGAATTCATTGAGACCCCGACATTCACTCGCCTGATCACGGATCTCTTGACCGATGACGAGTATCGGCTCTTACAGAATATCCTTGTGGAGGACCCGGAACGCGGCGCACTCATCCGGGGTGGTGGTGGTATCCGCAAATTGCGCTACGCCCTAGCCGGTGGCGGCAAAAGTGGCGGCATCCGCGTGATTTATTACTGGATCACAAAACAAGATCACATTTACCTTTTGGTCGTCTACCCGAAGTCAAAGAAAGACAACTTGACGGATCGAGAGACGGCCGTATTGCGGACTTATGTAAAGGAGTTAACCCATGGACAAGACCCTCTTTGATGACCTTCTGCAAAGCCTCCAAGAGGCGGGAACGATTGCTAAAGGGACTGCGGCCCCCTCGCGGCAATTTACGGTGACTGTGCCTGACGTCAAGGCCGTGCGGGAACGCGTCCATCTCTCGCAGCAGGATTTCGCCACACTGATCCAGGTGAGCATCAAGACCTTGCAAAACTGGGAACAGGGTCGGCGCCATCCAACCGGCCCCGCCGCGGCCCTTCTCAAGATCGTCGCTTCCAATCCGGAGATGGCGATGAAATCTTTGCATTCGTAAGGTGTGTAGGATCACCGTGCCGGACGCCGCATCATCAGCCTCAGAAAGGCCAATGCGCGAGAGGTAAGACGTTATGTCAGTCAAATCTCAGTCGGGGCGGATATTTGATCTGCCTACGCCCGAGGAGGAATCCGCCATCCAGGTGGGGATTGCCCAGGACCCGGATAGCTACGAGGTCACGGATGCCGAGTATAGTAAATGGATAGCTGTGTATCCTACCCAACAGCGCGTGTCGATGGAATCGTTGTGCTCCATTCTCTGTCCACCTCTTGTCCACCTGCGCATAAAAATGGAGGGATATTTAGGGATATGGAGGGATGATGTTTATGTGGAATTTCAAGTGGTTACGTTGTAAGTGATTGATGCTTATAAGGGCTTTTTGCGACTGTTAATCACCGGGTCGGAGGTTCAAGTCCTTCCCGGGGAGCCAATAAATCAAGGACTTAGCGCTACCCCTAGCCAACCCCCCCAGCCTTTTGCGACAATGCCGCGACAACGCGAGGTATGTACCCCTCATTAACACATGGGAGGCGTCGCATGGCGACATTCGTTCAGCGTCCGGGCCCGGGCGGCAAGAGGGTCTGGCAGGCGCTGGTGCGGCGCCGAGGGTATCCCCAGCAAACCCGCACCTTCGACACCAAGGCTAAGGCCGAGGACTGGGCGTCAGTCCTGGAATCCGAGATGGCGCGCGGCGTATTCGTCTCCCGCGCCGAGGCTGAAAACACCACCCTCCACGAAGCCCTGGACCGATACGCCCGCGAAATCGTGCCGGGCAAGAAGAATGCCGACCGGGAAGGTCGCCGCGTGAAAGGGCTCCAGGCCCGCACCCTGGCCCGGCGCTCGATGGCGAGCATCCAGGGCAAGGACATCGCGGCCTTTATGCAACAGCGGCAGGCGGAAGGAGCCGGACCGAACACCGTCCGCCTGGATCTCGCCCTCCTCTCCCACCTCTTCAATGTCGCCCGCACGGAATGGGGCATGGCGTCGCTCGCGAACCCCGTAGAGATGGTCCGCAAACCCAAGCTCCCCGGCGGCCGCACCCGCCGCCTCGTCGCCGACGAACTCCCGCGCCTCCTGGCCGCCGCCCACGCCTACGGGGGCGAGACCGGCCCCCTCATCACCTGGGCCATCGAAACCGCCATGCGGCGCGGGGAGATTGCGGCCATGCGCTGGGACCACCTGGACCGTAAGGCGCGCGTCCTCCTGATCCCGGAAACAAAGACCGGCACGCCCCGGCGGGTGCCGCTCTCCACGGCGGCGCTGGGTGTCCTGGATCAGCTCCCCCGGCGCCTCGATGGCCGGGTGTGGGGCATGCGTCCCGATTCCATCTCACAGGCCTTCGAGAGGGTCTGCAAGGCGGCCGGCATCGAGGGCCTGACCTTCCATGATCTGAGGCATGAGGCGACCTCACGGCTGTTTGAGAAGGGGTTGAACCCTATGGAGGTCGCGGCGATCACGGGACACAAGACCCTGCAGATGCTCAAGAGGTATACGCATCTGCGGGCCGAGGATCTGGTGGGGAGGTTGGGGTAGCGTCGGTCAGTCGTCCCTTGACGCGATCCCGATGTAGTATGTCTCGTCGTACTCGGACACGACCGCAAAAACCCACCCGGGTTCGTCACGGATGCGGCCCCGGATATCCGGCGCTCCCCACGCGACACAGTCTCTAACGTCGACCATGTGCGCGGGCGCTACCCCCGACTTTATCGCCTGGATTAAGTCGTCCAGGTACGTCCATGCTTCTCCGTCGCTTTCAACCGCCTCAAACTCCCACGCACCGCCCTCGCACGGCTGGATAAGCATCTCGTAAAACGATTGTCCAGACATGATGTGTCTCCTGTTGGTAACTGTAACCGCGCTATTTTGCGTCTTTCAGGCGCTTATCGATCTCTTTCATAAGACCGCGCGTGATCGCCCCGCGCGACCGCCCGCCTCGCTGGTCGCGCTCCTTCCGAAACGCGATCGCCAACTGCTCCAGAAGCCCGGTATCAGAAAGCCCTTTCAGGTCCTCGTCCGGGCTCCAGACCTTGGCGCGGTCGCGCGCGCGCTTCTCGCGCTGGCGTTCGGCGGGTGACATGGGGCCGGTCTTATAGAGTTGTTTGCGTGGCATGTGTGTGCTCTCCCGCGTCATCTGCCTTTTTATTCATGATGCTGTCTCTGACGCTCTTAAAGAGGGCCTTGTACGCGCTTCTGTAGGCGGTATCAAGCTCGTGCAATTTGCTCTCGACTATCTCTCCCGCCCGCAACATCGTGCTTTCTTCTCCGTCAAAGCTTACCTCATCATCGCTCCCAAATTTGTGGCCTTTGACGTGCCAGTGGTAGCTCAAAACGCCCGCACTGTCAGCGTGCACGAAAATCCACCCAACTGCTTCGCCGCCGATCTTCCCGCACTCCGCCATGACGCCATTGTCTGTGAAAGTGAACTTCATGCGCCGTCTCCTGTTGATTGTGACTGTAACTAAAGTATACGTCGTGACAGTCACGACCGCAAGGTGTCAATGCGTTTTTTGTGGGTTTCTTTGCACAATCCGACGAACGGGCGTTTTGGCCGTTCCACAGACGTACAAATATGGGTCCTAAAGCCTTCGCCACGCCGGTATGGCGGAAAGGTCTATGATCGCCGACCGCACCGGCTGGCGCGGATCCCGTCGCGCCTCCTTCTCCGCCTTCTTGCGTGCCCTGTAGCGCCGGGCCGCCTCGGCGTTGCGGATGGTGCGCGGGGTCGGGCTGGCGGGACGGCCGCGCTTGGCTTTGGTTTTTGCGTCGCCGACCATGTCGCCTCCCGACCTCGTGGATCCCTTGGTTTGCCTGCTCATACCGTCGCTCCTATGCCGTTTCTGTGCCTAATATAGATGACTCATCATATGTATTCAAGCTATTTCGATGATGCGTCATCGAAAATAGGGGTATTTTTGGGCACGGTGAAAGGGGGTCGGCGCCTACTCCTTGGCCTACTCCTTGGCCTACTCCGTGCCTGCGGTGGGTGGGTCGGCGGGCCTGCGCCTGCACGGTCCGGCCTTTAGCCTCAGCCGCTAAGGTCCAGCCCCAACCCAATCGCTCATGCGGCTTTTGACCTTAGCGTTTTGGCTAATGCGGCCCCGGTGGGTCGCCGGGCGCCTACAAGCGCCCGGCACTCCGTTAGTGTCTAAGCGTCCGCATCCTCCGTATCCGGCACGATCACTACAGGCACCATCGTGACGCCCTGACCACCATCCGTCCGATATGTCAGCATGGCGCGCACGCGCCGACCATCGACAACAATCCAGCCCTTAAAGTCTGGGGACATCCGTTGCCACCGACTCCGCGTTATTGTTTCGGTCTTCATGCGGCCCCCTTAATCTCGGCTAAGATTTTGGGGACCCAGTGCAGGTCCAGTTCCGCGCCATTCGCCACGATCTCGCGGATACTGATGTAACCAAGCTCGCGCTCGTGGACGATCGCCAAGCCAAAGGCTTGATCGATGCCGGCGCCCGTCATGTCCTTCTCTGTTATGTACCAGTCGAAACCGGAGGTAAAATAATGCAGGTATGCCACGGCCTCCATGCCCGATCCGTCTTGCTCGTACGTCTTGGGCATACCCTTGACAAGCTGTGCCAGGTCCATCACTTTCTGCTTGAAATACGCCTTTTCCTCGCCCTTGCGACACAGATCCCAAAGGGCTTGCATCTGGCCTTTGTTGATGAATGGCGCCAAGACTTGAAGGCCTGCGGTCGCTTGCACTAAGCTGATTTCGTTACCCCCCTGCGGATTGTTGAGGACTTGAGCCCCCTCGATGTTGACTTGGCCTCTGGCATCCGCGTTGCGCTCGTTCGAATTCATATTTGCCTCCAGGTTGTGGTCTCTGCGTCTTGCGTCGGCTCTTCGCCCCTCACAAGGGGCGCCGGTAAGCCGTGGGAGGGGTTACGGAGCGGCAAGGACCATGACAGGCGGGGTTAGCCTGGCGTGGCCCTTGTGAGCGGACGCCCACGGCGAGGCGCTTGGGGGCGAGAGATGAGGCTTGCAGGAGACCAAGGAGGCGAATGAAGAACGGGCGCGGATGCCGGGTTAAGACTTAAAAAAGGGGGTACATCGGTATAGGGTGTGGGTGAGATCGTAGCTCCTGGGGCTTCCTACGCGGTCGTTTTCGGACGCTGGCCACAAAAAGGGCCCCGGAGGGGCCCTTGTGTTGCGGATACCGTGTGGCTTATGCCGCCACCAAATCCATGAGGTCCGCAAGTGGCGCATCCGCCCGCGCCGCAAGCGTGAGCAAGCCATACCTTGCCCAATCATCTTGTGTCCCATGAGACGCGAGGCACGTAGGCGCGCGGGCGATTAAGTCCTTGACCTCATCGACCGTTGCGCTGATCCCTGCGTTGTTTACGGCGGCGCGCCAGTCCGCAACTGCGACGCATTCGGGACCGTCAGCGTAAAAGTCGAATTCGCATGTGCATTCTTGTGTCTGTGTTTGCATTGTGGTGTCCTCCCATGGGACGGTTGTGGTAGCAGACTCAACCGTAGCAGCCGCCCCACGATATGTCAACCATCATGGAATTATCAGGGACACAATAACACACGCGACGGCTCAGGAGCCTGTGTCTTCCCAAGGAAGGCCTGCCGTGTCCTGGTTTTCCGCATCAGCCCCGATTGCGTCCGGGATTTGGGTAGGATTCGCGGGCACCACAGGCAACCGACTCTCGCGGTTCGATTGGATCAAGAGCGCCCTGATTTCGCACCGTGCGCCGCGCGGGATCAAGGTCGCCTCCGCGACAATGAAGTCGCCAGGACGGAGCCTTTCGACGACGCGGATGCCTGAGTCGTTCGTGACTGAGATCGAGTACGGTCCTGCCTCTCCAGATACGATGATCGTCCACGGCGTGCGCAAGCGGCTCTTGTGCCTGTGGCTGGGCGAAGCCGCAAGGACTTCGCCCGCCATAACAAGTTTGCACACAGGGCCTAAACGTTGCTGCAATGAGGCAGTATTGGGTTCGCGCTTCGGCATGTCAGTCTCCTGCTTCGGGTTCCGATGACTGTTCCGGCTCGTCCGGTTGATTCGGTATTCCTGGCGCTGGTGGTGCGCCGCCGGGGCCGGGCAAGGTTGTTGCGTCGCCCGCCGTATTGGCGATGTCTATAATAACGGATGCGCCGGGCAGAATCGCATCGGCCAGCGCGCCACCAACCAAATCACCAAAAGGGTCGGATTCGCCCCCCTTTTCCTTGCGAGGCGCGACCTGCGCCTGCGCCTGAGAGGTGGAGGGTTGCATTTGTTGTGGCTTTTTTGTAGTCGTGCTTTTCGACCGATCTGGCACTTGCTCCCGATCCTGAGATGCCTTCTTCTGCGTGTCTTCGGCTTTAGGCTTGGCCCCACACGCGCATGCGTTCGGCGCGGCATCGATGATCGACTTGATCGCGTCGGTCAGCGTCCGGCGGTCCGGAAAGGATTTGTAGAGGTCACGGGAGAAGCCGGTATTTGCGAATCGGTATGCGGCAGTTGGGTCAGCATCGGCTCGCCTGTAGGCCTCACCACATTCCGAGCAGACCGTCACAACCCCCGCATCGATTGCGATCTGCAGCGCCTCACCTCCCGCGCCGCCCTGTAGTCCGCCATTGTTTCGGTTGTTGTCGGGCGGCGCGTCGGCCACGGGTGGCGGCGTCTCGCCCCACCTGGGACGGGCGTAACCGGGCTTGACCCAATCAGCGACAACACGATGAGCGTGATGCCGCACGACCTTATAGAAAGGCCACTGTAGTAGGGATGCCCCCTCACTCCCCGCCAGAATTATGGCCTTCACGCCTTTGGTGTCGGGACCGAGTTTCTGTCCGAAGGCTGCCTGCGGCATCACGTGCTCTTCGCTGCGATGCCAGGAACCCGACCGCGACGTCAGTCCCGCGCCGGATTGTGTAAACTGGTGAGTGTACCTCTCGACCGTTCGCTTCCCGAGCAAGTCCGCCGCAAATTGCTGGTCTTGCTGGGACTTCAGCTTGCATATAATCTTCGTGTCCGTTGCGCCCGACCAGATGCTAAGTGTCTGCCGGTCGTATTCTTGTTCGTTCTGCGCGACCGACTGCAACCCCAAAAGCACCCGCGTACTCTTTGAGCGAAGGGTAACCAAGGCAGAACTGATCGACGGGAGTTTACCTAACTGCGCGACCTCATCTAAGCAAATCCACACGCGCCTTTCGCGCGGGTCCGTCTCGTCCCGTTCACCCAACTGTCGCACGGTTTGTTCGATAATTGATGCCGCAAACGATTGAGAAAACTCCCGACTACTCGACTGCCACCCAATGATAGCGACGCACGGGCCCTTGTAATCATCCGCCAGCCACCGGCGGATCGACCAACCGATCTTCTTGTCTGTGCGTGCCGCATAATCAGCCACGCCAACGTTAATGACATGAGAGAGAGCCCCCGACAGTTGCCCCAGAAAAGACGCCGTCGTTTTTGAATCGGCGCCCATCAAAAATGCCTTTGCGGGCGGATGCTCCCGGATGATGATCGACACAAGCAGTTTATAGTCAACCAAGACCTTTGCGGCGAGTTCCGCTAAATCTGCAAAACCCCAGGCGCCGGGTTTGGTTGTCTGCAGATGCGATAACAGTCCGGTCAGTAGACCTCGCGCCCCTTGTGCCCAAATCGGCTCGCCAGCACCCAACGGTATCAGGGTTTCGGCGAGGCTGCTGGCGTCGAGGCGCGTCTGAATATCCTTGCCGAGCGACCAGCGCGCCGACCGCGAGTCGGTTGGAGACAGAAGCGTGTAACGCTTGATACCCGACGAGAAATCCCCTTTTACGTCTAACAAGAGGACCCGATCGCCGCGTTCAATAATAGCGTTCAGCATTGGCCAAATTATTGTTGTCTTACCAGATCCCGGCCCACCTAAAACAAGGAGGTGGTGGCATTCTGTTGTCACCCCGATCCGGACGCCGCCGGGGTGGACGGGAACGCCGGGGCCGCCAAGGTGCGGGCGGAAGGCCTTCGCCGCGCGCCGGATGCTTGTGTTGAGGCGCGGCCCGTCGATGTGTCTGACATTCGATCGCGTGGTCAACCGCCACCCCACAACTCCGCAGGCGACCCCAAGGGCGCCCGCCAGGGCCGAAGGTATCCAGCCGCCCATGACGGGCGGCACAGGGCCATACGCGCGAAGAATGTGCCAGATCCAGTACGGGATCTGACGGAACGGCGTGAGAGAGCTTCCGACCCACCATAGCAGTCCCTCCAGCCCGCCCACATACCCGACCGCCACACCGATGATGGCGCACACAATCGCAACAGTCGGGCGCTCGCCCGAAGCCCAATTGATATCCGAATTGCTTACCGTTTGCTGATCGTCCATCACCGCCTCCACTTCTGCATGACCGCACGGTACTTCTCATCGCGCAGGGCCCTTCCGGTTTTGCATAGACGCTCGTCTAATAAGCAGCATCTTCCACACCGCCGGATGTGCCGATAGAATCTCGTCGCAGCCACTTGCACGGCGTCGTGATCTACCTGCTCTATAGCGCACATCGGGGCGGCCATCACCGGCCCGCCCCTATGCGACGGATCGCGCGTCGCAGCTTTAGGATCTCGGACTCGATCGTCTTGATGCGCCTCGCCGTCGCCGCCCGACCCTTTGGCGACATGAGGTGTGCGGATGCGCCTGACCGGCCTCGTTCCGATTTCAGTAATGCGCGAAATAATGTAAGGGCCTGGCGCTCCATGGCGGCCCGTTCCCGGCGCATCTGTTTTAAGTTCTTCATGTTCACAACCATTTCTCGTCCTCCCGGCGCATCGTGCATTGCCCCGACGCGCGCATCTCGTCTATATAAAGGTCCAAAACCGCTCTTGCCCGAACCTCTGGGTCGTGAGGTTTGGGGCACCCGTCCTGGTAAGACTGTGCCTCCCGGAATTCAGCCGCCCAGGTCGCAAGCGTCATACGTCGCACAAATTCGTCGCGACGGTTCCGCTCTTCAACCAGCCGCCGAACCCGTAGTCCGGGCGAGATGCGAGGGCCCACGAATGTTGGCAACTGCTCCCAATAATCAAAATCGACCGAGGCCGTTTTAGTCTTGCGACTCATGCGATATTCTCCTTTTGTTGTGTTCTCACTAAGCGCCCCATGGTGGAAATTCGTCACCAGCCGTACGAATCCCCAAGCTCCCGTTCTTTCTCTTTCTCTTTTTCCTGCACGACCGGCACGGGCGCCGGCGGGGGTTTGTGTGCCGGTGCCGCCTCGTCTACAGGCTTCTTAGGTTCCGGGGCCGCCGCCTTGTCACCCTGCCCACCCCCACCACCCGTGCCGCTACCGCTGTCTGCGCCGTCATCTCCGGCCTCTCTTACCTCAGCCAGGGCGGCCTTCCGGGCGGCTTCAAGGGGCGCGGTCTCCCGCGCCTTCGCGGCCTTCTCGGTGGCGTCTTTGGCCGTTTCGCGTTCGGCGACGCGCGCCCAGGATTTTTGCAAGGCCTTGATATTGTCGGTGAAGATCCTTAGAGCGAATCGTTCGCGCGTGCAGGCCACGTACGCGAGCATAGCCGTTGCCATTTTGGAAGCCATGCCCGCGACAAGAGCGCGATCGACCGTCCTGCCTTGTGACCTGTGAACAGTCACGGCCCACCCATGGTCGAGCGTGTGGGTTTGGTCGGCATCTAGGATAACGATCTTGCCGTCGTCTTTTCTGACCTCGACCTTACCGTCTCCCGCAACTGTCACCGTTCCAGTTTCATTGTTCTGGAAACCGCTGTCGCGATTGTTCTCTGTGAACACGACTCGGTCCCCAACCGCCAAACCGAGATCGCGCTTCGTATAAAGGCCGGTCTCCTTGGGGTTCAGGTCGCGCGGCTTGAACGTCTTTTCTTCACCGTCCCGGTTCCGCGCCGTAACCGTGTTGCGGGTCGGGTCGCTGGCCGTTACAGTCCAGTCCACGACCCGCTTGGCACGACCGCGACCCTCCGGGACACGCAAGATCATGTCCTTCCGGTAATTGATCGCCTCGCGCAGTTCCGCGCGGGTGCATTGCGATTTATCGAGAGCCGTTACGGTCACGGATTCAGTATCAGAGCCTTCCGGCAACTGGTCGAGCAAGCCCATCTTGACCTTCTCGTTGATGGCCCTTCGCATTTCATTCGTGGCCGCCAGCACTAGCGTTTTGGCGCGCTCATCTTGCGACAATTCGAGATACGCTTGCGCCGTCTCCCTGGCGATAGCTTGAAGGCGGACGTTTTGCGGGGCGAGTACCTTAGCCTCAAAACCGAGTTCCGTCTTTGAATGGGTGTCAAGCCATTCCCGAACGGTTTTAAAATCGTGGGCCGATGGCGCGGGGATGTCTTTATGCTTTTTGCGGATGGTCTTGACAAGATTCAGCATGTTGCGCGTTGCGTCTGGCATGGGACCGTTTACGGGCTTGGCGTCGGACTTCGATGCTTCGGCGGCTTTGTAATCGTCGTCCGTTACTGTCACGGTGGTCATGTAAGGAGCGGCGAGTTGCGTGGCCTCATCGTTTCTGCCGTCGGCGAAGGCTTGAGCCACGGCGAGCAAGCCCGCGTCTTTCTGTCGCACGATCTCATCGATTTCCACGACCTCGACGACCTCCTCTTTCATGAATTGCGCCATGGGGCTTCCGGCCTCGACGGCGGCGAGTTGCAGATCATCGCCTGTGTACACGATCTTGTCTTGTGGCCGGACCTTCTGCAAAAACGCTTCCATATCTCTCGACGAAACCATGCCCGCCTCATCCATCAGGATCAAGCGCGGAGACTGGTCTTTATCTTCGCGCACATTGAATGAGGCCAAAACCCTGGCATCGTCTGGGTTCACATCTTTTGTGCCGTCCACAGCCGTCTGACTGGGCCCTGTTCCGATCACTCGGTAGCCGTGAGACTTGGCCTCGTCGGCCAGGGCGGCGAGTGCCGTACTCTTGCCCGCGCCCGCCGCGCCACGGATCACGATGCACTGGTCCGAGGTTGTGAGGACTTTGATAACGGCCGCGCGCTGGCTAGCCGAAAAGGCAAAATCGGGGCGGACGGTTCGCTCGATCGCCTCGCGCTGAGCGATCCGCGCCTCGGCCCCGGCCTCGTCGGTCAACGGAACCATGGTGCCGCGACCGGCGGCCACTGTTTGGAGGTTCGAGGCCTCGCGCGCCAAGGTCTCGCGGGTCACAAGTTTGCCGGCGCCGCCGTCAATGAGGGCGCCGGCGTCACGGGCCGCATCGATCTCCTTATTAAGAGTATCGATAGTGACCCCATGAACCATGCCAGCCCGCAGGGCGTGCATCTGCACGCTCTGGGTATGGATAACACTCTCCCGTTCTGAAAGGTGATCGGTTCCGTATTTGAGGGCATCGGCGGACGTCACCGGGTCTATTGGTTCCGCCTCCTGGGGCGCAGCCCCTTTCAGATCCTCAAGACTAAGATCAACCTCCCGGCCACGGGATCGCCACTCCCAGCGCAATTCATCCTCGCTGAGCGAGGTCTTGCCTTCCCTGGTGGCCATATTGGCCGCGACCTTCTGGGTGGCGTTGGCACTTTTGCGGTCGAGGCCATGCTTGGCCAACTCCGCCTCGATCTGTGCGGACCGCCCTGAGAAGGCCTCGATCTGCGCGTCGGTTACGGACGCCAGTTCAAAACCGTTTTCGGTCTGGCGGAGGCGGTACCCGGCAGCCAACAATTCCTTGGCCAACTCCGCCTGATAGACGGCCCCGGCGAGATGAACGCCATCGACGCCGAAATCGAGATCCAAGGCCCGCAACTTTCCGTCGCGCCCACGGGTCACGTTTAAAAGGATGTTGTGGGTGTGCAGGTGAGGGTCGGCTTGGCCACCAGCCGTCCGCGTATCCTCATGTCTATAAGAGGACCACACGGCCTCGCCGGTGCGCTCAACCTCCTTACCGGCCTTGCCGTACCTGGCGGTGACGTAGCGTTCCTGCACCCACTCCATGGCCCGGCGGTTCGCGCGATCATGGGCCTCCAGGATCTGCCGGTCGCCGGCGACCAGGGCGGCGAGGCTCACGGACTTGGGGGCATTAAATGTGAGGTCTTTCCCCATTCGCCGGTCGGGCGACGGCTCGGCGAATTGCTCGCCGCCCGGAGCCCGCCCCTCCAGCAGGCGCTTGAAGGTCCGCGCGTCAACGGGGCCAGCAAGGCCCATCTCCGCCGCCAGGGCACCACCCCATTCCGATGGGGCGCCCTTACCTGAGTAGTAGCCGTGGCCCTTACCGTCGGCACGGGCCTCGACGTATTTCACGATATCGGACGCCGAACCTTTCAAACCGCCTTTTGGGAAACTCAGCATGGGTAGTCCTTATATATAGATGCCTACTAAGTACCCCACACTGGTAATTCCGTTAAGCCGTCCGCCCACCCTCTTGCAAACATATGTAAATCCGCGATCGGGCAGGAAGCCGGGATTAGGTTGCGGCAGGGAATCCGACGTTCCGGCAGAGCCGGACACCCCCACCCCGGCAGGGGTGCGGTGGTGTGTCATAGCCCACTGGAACAGTGGGCGTCGCAATCTGGTCTTGACTTGGGACCCTTCTGGTATCCAACAGGGACAGAAAGACCATAAAGAGACCACAAGGAGACCTAAAACTTATCGTGAAGAGACTTATGTGGATACTAGGAAGGACCACTTCGGCGGGTTTGGTGCGTAAGTAGGACCGGGCCGCGTCGAATGTGGGACCAACGAATTACCACCGTGGTCCATCTAGTGACACGACGTAAAACAGGAGGTGTAGAGATGGGTACTCAGAAGATGTCGCGACTAAGAGCCCGGGTCGCCCCATACAAAGAAGCGATAGCCAAAGCCCGTGCGGCCGGGGCGACGTGGGGCGATATCGGGCGGCTGATCGGGGCGGGAGACAGACAAGTGCGGCTGGCGGTCAAGCACTGTAGGTATGAAGCCGAGCAAATCGATCTGCCGGAACCGGAAACCAAAACAACAAAGGAGGTGCAACCCACGCAAACACAAAAACCGGCCCGGACTGCGAGTGGCCGAGAGTTTTTCAATTCCATCCCAAAAATTTAACAGAGGTGACTCATGACTAAGACTTTACTCATATCACATGGCGGCAAGGGTGGCACAGGCAAGAGCTATGTGTCACAAGCGACCGCAGAAGCGCTCTTAGCGATGGGATACCACGTCAGTATCGTGGAAGCCGACCCCACCCAGCCTGACATCGCTAAGAGATATGTAGATGACCCAGACGTGACGGTGGGGGCTCTTAGTCTCAACCGCGCCGGGGATGCCGAAAATGCTTTATCGAAGTTCGGGGAGTGGCTGGAGCGTGCGGACGCTAATCATGTTGTTGTCAACCTCCCGGGCGGCGCTGGGGAGACTCTGGACGCTCTGTCTGACCAGCTGCGCTTTTTGGCCGACGGACTAGGCTATCGACTCGTCGCGACATACTCGCTCGAAAAAAACCAAACCGCAACGGACGAAATGGTTGACAGCTTCAAAACAGGGTTGATGTCGTGCGTCTCACCGGAAAATCGATTCATCATCATCCCTGCCTACAAAGGCGACCCAGAGACCTTTGAGTGGATGGACTACGAAGAGCGTACCGACATCCTCGCATCTGGTACACGCGAGATCGTCTTCCCCGCTCTTAGCAGTCGAAGCGCCCTCAAAAAATTTGAGGCCTCCCGAGGCCGGGTCGCCCACATGATCGTGCCGCCGTACCCAGGGTGTGATGGGTGGATGCTGCTCGACAAGTCCTCAGTTTTTCGCTGGCACAAGGCGGTCATGGCCGCCATCGCTCCGATATTCGAAGGAGGTGAGTGATGGACGACTACGACGATGACATGCCTCAGATACCGATACCAGAGGTGCAAAACGAGGAGGCCCCTTCGGGGGCCTTACCCCTCACTATGGAATCCACATCCACAGAGGCACCCATCGATCAGGTGACGGGCCTACTCTCCGGAGAGGATGCCACGGCATTACTCAAGATCACATCTAAGCATGGGGTCGGGCACGACGACCCCTTATGGTCTGCAGTGCTGGTTTTGCTTGGGTCACAGAAGGCGGCCAGAGAGACGATAGAAGCGGCTGAGAAAATCGAGGCTGCGGGCGGCACACTCGGACAGCAAATCTTCGATCAAACTACCCGCGCGGGTGACGAGCTAAAAACTGTACTGATAGAGGCAGCAGAAAAGACCGGGACAACTTTTGTCCAGAGACTCATAACCGCCATCGCCCAAGCCATCAGCAAACCCGTCGACGCAGGCGTCAAAAAGATCGAAGAGGCCGCCGGGGGGCTTGATGCGACGGCACAGAAGCAAAGAGACACGATCCTTGCGGCCTGGCGGAAGGATCTTGCGGCTGCAGCGCAAGCGGAGGCGAAGCGCCGCACATCACTAGCAGCTGCGTCATCTTGGCTCTCAGTGACATTTGCATGCATCTTCTTCGTGTTCATCGGAGGGGCACTCGTACACGAGTACGAGACCGCTACGGACCAACTCCTGCCGTCCGGGTACACACTCATACACAAGGCCAACGGAACGCCGGATTGCGGTTTCATCCAAAACTTCGGGCAAGTGTGCGGCGTCAACAAGTAGCCGCGAATTACCACACGGGGTCTCTATATAGAGACCCCCATTTTTTTCGAGGACATCGACATGCTCACCAACACGACCCTCCCAAGCCTCGCGCAATCACAGGCCCTACTGACACCCAGCAAGACCGATCAGTCTGTCAGCATACTCAACAACCTGTTTGGCGTCCCCGGCGGCAATTGGCACTCACTTTATTACCAAGCGATTGGCGGAGTCGGGCAAGGAAGCTTGTTTTTTCACCTTCTCCAGGACTTCGATCTCGTGGTCCTCGCGTTTGTCACCGTGATGGTCTTTATCACGATGGGTATCGGCGCGACATCGACGGCTCACGAGGGTAAGGCGTTCGGCAACCGATATCACGCCTTGTGGACCCCGCTGCGGTCGGCCTTCGCGATGGTCTTGCTCGCCCCGATCCCGGGGGTCGGGTTGTCTCTGATCCAAGGCGCCCTCTTGCTGATGGTCTGGTTCAGCATTGGTGGGGCGAACTACCTCGCGACCCAGGCAACGCAATTCATGGTGAAACAGGGCGGCACCATTTCCGGGATGACGCCGACCGGCGGCACGAGACTCGCGCGCGAAATTTTGCAATCAGAGATCGCAGCACAGTACATCGTTAATTACGAGAGCCAGTCGCCACCAAAAATGAACCTCGATTCTGTCGCATGGGTCCCGCCGAGCACGGGTGCCAATGGGTTCTATGGAACATGGGAGTTCACCTTCAATATACCCAGCGGCGCGAAAGGCGGATGGTTCACCTCAGGTCTCGCGCCGGGATCGTTGGGCGTGATCAGTATTCCGTGCTACTCAAAAGGTGGCCCGATGTGCACCGCGCGCAAGGACGCGGTGAGCCAGATGATCAGCGCGGAGTACAAATACGCTGAGAAGTTGGTCAACTCATCGCAGGCGGCGCCCGGGTCGTCCTCGATTTCGTCGACCAACAAGCCCGCGACGGCCGCACCATCGGTGACGGACCCCGTGGTCACGAAGGCTGCGGCGATTTATGACGCGGCGGAGGCCGCAGCGGTGCCGAAGGAGATCGCGGCGAGCAACCCCGCGCTCCAGAAGGAACTGACGACGTTGAACCAGAACGTGACGAATTTGGGATGGATGTCGCTGGGCACCTTCTACTGGGATATCGCTGGTGTCAACGAGAAGGTCCAGTCGCGCATCGATCAAACGACTCGTTGGAGCGGATACAACGGCATCGCGATCGCCAAAGAAATCGGGAAGCCCGACACAAAACGGCTGACGGACATACTCGAAGAGGCGAACGCGGACATTGCGGCGACTCTCCCAACAAACAAAAAATCCGAGAGCCTCATCGACGAGGTGTTCGGATCAGCCGGATCATGGTTCGCCGCCGGACCTGCTGACTTGCTACTTAAAGGTAATCCGATCGCAAACCTGCAGTCCGCCGGGGACGGGATCATCAACATCGAGATACCAGCAGCCGTCGGGACGTACATGAGTCTGCGCGCGGCGACATCGGGGGCTAACGCAGAATCGAAGGGCGCGCCCGTTATAGGCGAGTTGACGTCCTGGGCAACCGGGGCTGCGTCGGCTGCGGTCAAGGCGGGCGGGCCATACGTCTACGCGCTTCTCGCCGGGCTGTTTGCGATCGGCGTGACCTGGGCCTACTACTTGCCTTCCGTCCCGTTCATCCTGTGGACCATGGGGCTGATTGGGTGGCTCATCTTCATCATTGAGGCGCTGGTCGGAGCCGTAATATGGGCCGCTGGCATCGCGCTTCCGGAGGGCGAGGGCATCTTCGGTCCTCGCGGGGATCAAGGGGTCATGTTGTTTATCAATGTCATGTTTCGGCCTGCGCTCATGGTCGTCGGATTCTTCGCTTCATTCCTACTTATGGGCGTCGTAGGGAACTGGGTCGGGGCCAGTGTGTCGATCTTTATGGGATCCATGAATGGCGCCATGGAATGGAACCCGATCACTTGGGTCGCGACCGCTGTGATCATTGCCGTTATCGCCGTGACTGTCACACACAAGATCTTTGGGCTCATTACCTGGATTCCAGAGAATGTGCTGCGTTGGGTTGGAGGCCAAGGCGTTCAGCTCGGGGAGACGCACGATGAGCAAAAAGCGCGCGGCCATGTCGACGCGATCGGCGCGTTCGTCAACAAAGGCGCAGGTCAACAAAAGGCCAAGGGCGCAGGTGCGCGGGGTGGGGTCAGGAAGGGCATGGGTGCCGCTGGTGCGGGTGCGGATGCGGTTGAGGGGGAGGGTGAGGAGACGGTGGGGAGTGAGGGCGGTGGCGGGAATGACGTGGCGGGTGGGGGTGAGATATCAGATATGGCACCGCCATCGAAGCTTGAATGATAAAAACACTCTTTTAAGGAAGCCCTTTGATTGCGGGTTCGGGCTTGAGGCCCGAACCGCAAATCAAAGGGATGAGGGTCGGCGCAGAACTGCCGCCAAAGCCTTGCCGACCGTAGTCTTTGTGTAAGCGTCCGGCGAACGCTTGCCTCTCGCGACTGCTCTCTCAAGAATGTTCTGCATTAAGAACTCAACATCGCCGCTAGGGTCGCGCCCCTTCTCGACTGCCCATCGAAATCTCGCCAGACAAAAACGAAATTCTGCGGCTGATTCTGAGGAGTCTCCAGAGGAAGTGCCGGAAGAGACAAAAAGCTCTGAACGCACACGCCCCCCCGCCGGGGAGGGGTGAGGACTGGAGGCATCTGAGACAACGTACGGAGATATATCCAAGCAGACACCTGACGTGGCCGCTAAAACCCGAACCGGAAAATTATCACGACCGTCTTTTCTATTCCGGAACCCCGGCGCTCTCCCAAAATGCTCGCCGGATATAGACCCAAGATCCGCGCCGACCATCTTAGCTAGACGACTCTGGACGGACGTACGATCACACTCAATCATAAGTCGATTGCATTTGATCCAGCACTGACAATTGTCACGGCTGGTCTCAACGACCAAGGACGAATATTTGTGTGAGATTCCCAAGGCCTTTCGGGACGGCAGATCGTCAAGAAAGATGACTGGCCAGCCAGGTCCACGGGCCGGGCGCAAATAGACGTTACACCCCCCACCACCGTTGTTTTTGACCCAGCCCCACCCAGCAGATTTCAAGACCTCATCTCGATCTCGCGGTCGCTCATGACCGAGCATGCCTCGATCGGTCAGCACACAAAAGTTCCACGCCGTCACCCCAGCCGACTCAAACCAGTCGATGGCGGATGCTAGTGCCCGCTGGTACGGTTTAAGGTCTGTGGTCTGCATGTGCCACCTCCGTGTTCGGTTTGCCCTTCCCCGGCGGGGGGGCGTGTGCGCTTGCATCTTTGCCTTTTACCTCAAACCCCCCGACTCCCCCACTCCTAGGAAGGGGCGGCCCCCCAAGGGGCCGGTCCCTTCCTAGGAGGTTTCCTAAAAGAAACCTCCTAAAAGACTCCTACCGGCGCGGGCGTCCAGGGAACGCCCGCGGGCGTAGGGAGAACGCAGCGGGCGTAGGGAGAACGCCAGCGGGCGTAGAGAGAACGCTCTTGAACACGCGATCGCCCCAGACCTCGATCCCCGCGACCACAAGCCCGTCACTATCTGCCCGCACCTCGAATCTGCGCTTCCTCCCCATAGCCCCGTCCACAGGCGCCCCCACAGCCTTGAGCACCGTGTTTAGGTGCCACCCGCCTTGAGGTGTATCCCTCTGCGTCAGAACCCATCTGGCGACCGCTGCGCTCACGCCGTTTCGGAGCCTCCCAATAGGTGTCGGGTCGTAGTGGAGTGGTACATCATTTTCTAGGATCGCTCGGTATGTGGGGCTCAGCTGCGCGCGCCACAGCACTCTGTCGCCAAATGGGCCGCTCCGGGTCACCCGCGTCGGTACGAGCCGGTCCAAGATGCCGTCGATCGCGTCCCCGCCTAGAGATGGGTGGGGGATAATGATCGCTGTCATTTTCAGGTCGGCCGCGATCTGTGTAAGTCCTTCGCGGCTATACCTGTCCCCGTCTCTGCTCATCCCCGACCTTATGTCGTGAAGGTCGACCAGCACGTGCAGCGCCTTATCGTCCCCGACATGCTTCCTGATTGCGTAGAAGTTGATCAGCTCAAGGAGTAGGGCGTGGGTCATCCCCAGTTTTCCTTTGACTACCCCGTCGCCGTACGGCGACTTTATCGCGCGCTCGCAAAGTTTCGGGAAATATGTGGGTTGGAAAAACTGCAAGCGCGCATGGCTGACAGTCGACGTCGGAAGCAGTCGGTCCCGCCAGGGAATCGTTTTACTTGAACCAGTCATCGTCATCATCCTTTGCGTTTGCTGGTGTCGGGTCCATGGGCGGCACGTCCGCGAACCGCGCATCAAACTCGTCCGCTCCGACGCCCAAAATATTTGCCCGTCCGCGCAACGGCCTTAGTGGTTGACCTTGACTACCGGACTGCTCCTTGTCTTTGTATCGCCTGCCCGCCCGGGAGGTTTTAGGCGCATCATCCCCGTCTTTATCCTTCTTCCACGGGTCAAGAATGACAGGCACCAGCACGCCTCCTTTCTCTCGCCTGAGCCACCTCCCGGCGGTCGCTGGTCCGTAGTTTGGTTTGGTGCCTAGGCTCATGAGCACGTATCGGTCGCGCGCATCATCGATCGCGTGCCCGGGGTCGTCCGGGTCGCATAATTTCGACGCCTGTTCCTTGGTCATCTTGACAATCGATACGCCCCATCGCACGTTATCGGTTAAGGCCACGGCCCCGCGCGCAGACTGCTGGTCCGTTAAGCCTTCGCGCCCGGACCCCTTGTTGACGTGATGGGATGGCAGGATGGCCGCGCCAGTCTCTCGTGCGATATCTTCAAAGACGTTTAATAGTCGGACCATATCCTCGTTCGAGTTCTCTTCAAGGCTATGGCTCCGGCTGAGCGTGTCGATCATGCAGAGTCGGACGCCTTCGCATGCTTTCATGAGCGCATCTCTGAATGGCTTTTTTGTGACATCGAACTCACGTCCGTAGCTTGATTTGATGCGGAAGTTGGTGGCTATGTCGGCCTGCACGTCTATTGGTAGGTGCTTTGACATCGCGTGCAATCGGTGACGGATTACGAGCGGCGGGTCCTCTCGCCCGATGTATAAGACCCGTCCCATTTTTTGCGGCTCTAGCAGCAAGATGTCAGCGTCTCTGCCGCCGGCGACTGCCATCCCCATCTCCAGGTTTAGGTAGCTCTTACCGCCGCATCCGGCCCCGAATGCGAGGCCTACGGTGCCCGCTAAGAACCCGGACGGCAAAATGAAATCGAGCGGTTCTGGCTCTTTGTTGAAGGCGTCCAGGACGTCGATATCGTCGCCCAGAAGATCGCCGGTAGGCGGCGTTTGTTGCGCCGTTGGCGGGATATCGCTTTTGAATTTGTGCGGGGTGCTCATAGGGCACCCCCGACGCACAAAGCGGGGAGACTACATATATGGGGTGGGAGTGGTGGTTGTCGCGGAGGTTCGGGCTCGGGGTCTCCAGGCCCTCCGCTATCCGCTCCATGAGCCTCCGCCCGTGCCGTCTGTGACCGGCGTGCACGGACGGTTGGCCGACGCCCCGGAACGGCCCTGACATGCCCGCAGCGCGCCAGCGCCGCCCTACGGATCTTGTCGTCGACAAGACGCAAGATCGTTGTTTCCAGTTCCCGACTGCTCTGCGCGAGTTTGACCTTTAAGGTTTTTTGGGAATCCAGTGCCCGCCGGAGATCTGCAACTGCGGCGCGTCGATCATCGGCTGAAAGACTGGTGTCGCCAGCGACCTCCCGCGCCCTACGAACGAGGCCTTGCGCGGTTTGTGCTGCGTTGCTGATTTGACTTGATATGCTGCGGTATTGTGCTAGTATCTTACGCATGCCAGTGCTCCTATATAGCCTGGTGATTCACGAGACCGTCGGCCCACCCGGCGGTCTTTTTTTTGGTGCTGTGGATAAGCCTAGCTCATCTGTAGAAAAATCGCAACCGCCCATCCTTCCGCTCTATTGTATGTGTTAAATGGGACTGGATAACACATACTCAAAACGGGAGCGGAACCTGCATGGATGTGGTGGTCGGCGGCGATTTCCGATCTTTGGGTGGCCTGCCCCGGCGCGATCGCGGGCGCCTCTCGATGTATAGGCTGCCTGCGACGGGTCGGGGTGGCGGCAGGAATGACGGCTGACTAAATGCCGCCCGGGCCATGCTCAAAAAAATACTGATCGAGTTTTTGACTTGGCGTTGAGAGAGACCGGTCATCGAGGCCGTCCGTTCAACATCAAAACCTTGACCCAAGCAAAACAGCACATCGGTGTTTTTCTCGTTGGGAAACAGTTTCCATAGCTGCTGATACCGCGCGGCGGTCAGCCCGCGCACAACCTCCGCGCGCGGCTCTATCCGCGCTTCGTCGCCTAACTCGTTCTCCCAACCTTTTCCGTAAACGTCTTCGATAAAAAGTGTGTTTCGGCTCATTGTGGTATGCTCCAAAAGACTATGAAATAAGCATATCCCACATTTTGCGGAATTCCACAACGTTTCGAGAAACGTCGGTGTTAAGTGTACTGCATTAACACGCGAGACGCGCGAAACCGCTATATTTATCGGTGTTTCGCGATGCGACCGTTCGTCGGATTTTGGTTTCGGCGGGCTTGCGGGGTGGTCTGCGGGGTGATCGCCCGTTTCTGTGCGACATTCTTGCGACAATGCGTTGCCTAATGCTGTCCCTTGGTGTCCTCCCCTGCCCGCCTAATGTCTTGATTCGTAGGAGGAACCTCCGTAAGCGCTTGATCCGTAAAAGGGCTTTTTGCGACTGTTAATCACCGGGTCGGAGGTTCAAGTCCTTCCCGGGGAGCCAATAAAAATAACGACTTACGATACAAAGCCCTCCCTATATTGCCATTGCGTCGCAAAAATGCGTCACACTCATACTTTTTTGGGGGTGGCTTATGGCAACGATTCGCGCGCGTTTTGACCGATCTGGTGAGCCTGCAGGGTGGCAAGCGATCATCCGGCGCCGAGGGCATGTCCCGATGTCGCAAGTCTTCATCAAGAAAATAGACGCAGAGCGATGGGCGCGTCAGGCGGAATCCCAAATGGATCGGGGGGTCTTTAAGTCATCGCGTGAGGCGGAAGGCACGACAGTTGACCCGCGGGACGTCAGCCTCAATGAAGGTCTCCCTGGCATCGTATTGAGAGGACGCTCGGTCGCGGACGGATCGTTAACCGGGGACCACGGCCTCACACTCGGGGCTGTTGCGCGGACCGTCTGGCGGCCACCCCACGCGCACCGGTATCTCGCTTAAAGCCGCGTATCGCCTGAGGCAACTTGTACCGCCACTGCCGTCACTCGCCACGGCGCCGGACATCCCAAGAGCTTTTGGACCAGTTCAGTGTCACGCAGTGGGGTACCATGCTGGCCTGCGGGGGCGCCTGATGCAAGCCCAATACCCCCCTTACCCACACGAAAGCCGGAAGACCCATAAACCTGCATCAGTAAGTTCACCGTTGGACATATACGCCAATGGCGTATAGTATGCGGCTATGGAATTTATCGAGACGCCGACATTCACTCGCCTGATAACGGATCTCTTGACCGATGACGAGTATCGGCTCCTACAAAACGTCCTT